>JALHPA010000450.1:0-2196 GCA_022842745.1 Pirellulales bacterium | reverse complement strand
TCGACATTGGCGGCAGCAGCGTCCCCGGCGGGAGCGGCGGGTTCGGCGGGGCGATGTACGCGGAACTGAGCGCCGGAAGCACCCTGCCCGCCAGATCCGGGGTGTCCGAAATCACTCCGGTGTCCAGAATCGCAATCGTCACGTCCGTTCCGCCGGTGCTGATTCCCCAGGCCTCGGGCAAACCGATCTTCGGGCCGTACCACTGGTGCGTGGCATAGAATGGATCGCTGGGAAAGAGCATCCCAGCCGACGCCGCCGCGGGAACAAAACAGAAAACGGACGCCACCCAGCTCGCCGCCAAGATTGAAAGGGTACGCCGGCCGAGGGCGCGAAAATTCTCTGGCGGCTGACCCAAGTGCCTTGTCCCGGTTTTCAAGAATATCACAGCCAGCGTCCTCACCGATGCCTGCTCTCTCGTCCGCCCCATTCGAGTATAATTGGCCAACCTTGCGGGGCGCGCCGAATGGCGGAAAAATCCCCCGTGAAACCGACTTGGCAGGCCGGCCCGGGCGGTTCTGAGAGCGGTCCGTACCCACCTGGCAGGGTTTTTTCGGGCGGAATCGTTCCAGAAGGTTGCGTCCCAGAAATGTGCGTTCCAGGCAGACAATTCCAGGCAGACCCTACCTGTCAGCCCCTTTCCGCCCGGACACCGACTATGCTCTGATCGTCACACGATGACCGCGGTCAATGCTCGGAACCGCGGGTCGTCTCGAATTGGGTCGAAATCGCTCTCGGTGTCGATCAGGTGGCGGTAATTGTTGTCCAATCGCAACGCTTGGGCGAGAAACTGGAGCGCCCGACGATTGTTTCGTGCCAAACTCCAATAGCACGCCAGGTTGTAATGAACCAGGGCCGATTGCGGCTCTACCTGCAATGCCTCCTCGAGCGATTCGATCGCTAAGTCCAGGCGGTTGGAGCGCTTATGGCACCAGCCCAAGGAGAGCCAGATATTGACGTTCGACGGATCGAGCTGGGAGGCCGAATCGAGCGGCGTGATAGCCTCCGCGAACCGATCCAGCGTGCGGAGGGCCTGTCCGCGCAGATACAAGGCCTCGCTGCCAGAGTTCGCGTCGAGGGGGAGCCGGTCCAGCGATTGCAGCGTGCGCCGGGCCAGCCGATAGCGTTTCTCGGAGTCTAGCGACCAACCCTCGCCAAACAGCATCGCCAGTTCGAGATACCCTTCGGCCTCTCGCAAAATCTGCTGACGACGGGTTCGATCGTGTCCCGACACCGCAATGCTCTCCGCCAACGGACGCCACCCCGGACCCAAGTCGCGACGAACCGCGCTTGAACGCCCTTTATACGCACGCGGCAAGGCGATCGATCGCAAAAAATGCGCGCCGCGCCTCGCTACTGTAAGTGTAATCGCAATTGGACAAACGCCAACTCGAGGTGGTTCATTTTCTCGTTGCGCCCCCTGAAATTCCGGCGTGCAAATTCTTGGGCCGGAGTCGAAACTTGGTTCCGAGACGTGGGTTAAATGAAATACCGAGGAATTCTTAGGCGGCAAAGGGTGAGTCGAACGATGTCATGTTTGTGGTGGCCACGCACCGCGTTGATCGTGCTAGCGCACGCTGGTTTGGCTCTCGCTGCAGAGGATAACGCCCCTTCGGCGGACCCGTCTGGACTGTTTTCCCGGCTGGATGCCAATCGGGACGGCCAATTGTCGACAGATGAAGTTCCCGTCGAACGAAAAACGCTGTTTGAACGCTTGGTAAAAGGGGCCGATAAGAACGCCGACGGACGCCTGAACCTCGAAGAGTTCACCGCCGGCCTGAGGGATACCCCTCCTGCTAGCGGGGGTCGGGTTGCCGAGGCGGCCAAGGCTGGGGGTGGTCGCGAGGCCGAGTCGGCCGGCACGCCCAACGCCGAGCCGCCGAGGAACGCGCGGCCCGCCGCCCCAGGGCTGCGCGGCGGAATGGTGCTTCGTTTGTTTGACGCGGATCGCGATGGAAAGCTATCGGCCGAGGAGATTGAACAGGCGCCAGCCGCTTTGAAAAAGCTCGACCGGAATTCCGACGGCGCCGTTACCGCCGAAGAAATCGTCGACGCTATGCCTGCCCAACGACCGGCCGGGACTTCCGGGACGGGTTTGAGGACGGCGATGGAATCGTTGGCCGCGCGGCTGAAAGAGGCCGATAAGAACGGCGATGGGAAGATTTCCAAATCCGAAGCGCCCCAGCGGCTGCAACGAAA
>JALHPA010000449.1 GCA_022842745.1 Pirellulales bacterium | reverse complement strand
GCTCCGCCATCTGCTCGAACCGGCTAGCTACGGTCGGATTGCCCAGCTCCCGGTGCATGCTGGCCAGGTTGGCGTACGGGATCGCTAGCGCCTGCTCGTTCGCGGTCTTCCCCCGCACCGCCTGGTCGATCCAATCGACCCCCAGCTTCGTCAATCTCAGCCCCTCCTCCCGCTGCCCCGCCTCCCAGTACGAGATCCCCATGCTCACGAACGCCTCGCCGTGCCGCGCCGCATCTCCCGCCGCCATCGGCGGCAGCGGCCGTTCCAGCAAGGGCGCCGCCTTGTCGAACCAGGCCAGCGCCGCTTCGTGATCCTCGCGATCGATGGCGTGAATCGCCCCAATTCGAAAATAGAGCCGCCCCAACACGTACTCGTCGTGGGGCGTCGGCTCCCGATCCTTGATCGCCTGCTCCAGATACTTTACGACCAGCGCGCTATTGGCCAATGCGTGATCGTGATAGCCCCGCGCCTGGTCCGCTTGGAGCGAATCGTACAACGCCAGCCCCATTTCCCGCTCGAGGCATCGCCGACGCTGCGGATCCTGGCTGGCCGCCGCCAACCGCCGTCCGGTTTGCAAAGTCTCCTTGGCCCAGGCCACGGGATCCAAAGCCCCTTGCATCCCCGCGCTGGCCGCCAGCGATTTTCGCAGCACCAAGAGCCGTATCGCCTCGTCCTCGCGCTCCTTCTTCACCAGATCGTCCGCCCATTCACTTCCCCGCGCCAGCCACTTTGGCGCGATCCGCTCCTTCTGCTGCCACTGTCCCCAGGCGATGTCGTTCGCCGCTCCCAAATTCGCCTCCATTAGCACCCGCTTCGCCGTCCGGCGCACCGCCGCGCGCGGATCGCCGACCAATTTCTCGCTCAACTGGATGGCTCGCAGCCGGTACCCTAAGGCCTGTCGAAAGTCCCTCTGCGGTCCCCAAGCCAATAGCTCCGCCGCGTAGCAGTGGGCCTGCGCCCGCAGTTCCGGAGCGATCGCTTCGTCATCGCACATCGGGCGGCAGATCCTCCCCGCCGCCGCGAAATCCCCCGTTTCGATCAACAGCCCGCACTTGGTCAGTCGGAACTGCGTGTTCCGCGCCTCGACCTTCAACGCCTCGTCCACGTGCCGCCGCGCCTCACGGTACTTACCCAGGTCCATGCACAGCCGGGCAGCCGCCGCATGCGCCCGCGCATGCTGCGGTTGCCTCCCCAACACGAATTCCAAGTCCTTAAGCGCCTGGCTAGGCTGCGTCTTCAACGTCGTTTCCGCCCGCAGCACAAACGACTCCAGATCGATCGCTTCCAGGAGCACCTGCGCCACCGTTCGCGTTCCCGGGACAAAGCTGAACAGCGCCCCGCGCTCGGGATACGCCAGCCCCAGCGGCTGATCCGCGTCGTCCGCCACTTCGACCGGGGCGATCCCCTCCAAACCCAGCATTTTGGCGGCTTCCTCCGCTTCAACCGCTTGAGACAAGTGCAAAGAGAGCGATTGCAGCGCATCTTCCGACACCACCGCATCCACCCGCTCGAATGGTTCGACGGCAAACGACGCTGTCCCTGCCCCCCCCTTGAGATGATCGGCGACCGGCGTGCCCCAACGTTGTTTCAGTTCCTCGATCGTGGCCTCCCCTACTCGAAGTCCGTCGATCGACAACGGCGAAGCCGCGATTGCCCCCACCTTGTCCCGCTCGTCCGCCTGGGCATCCGCGTCGGGTTTCTCCGCCGTGCTCAACCCGGCATTATCCTGGTCCGCCGCGGCCGCGCGTCCGTTCTTCTCCCCCTCTCCGCTATATTCTCCGCCATCCCCGTCGCTTTCCTGGTCGGGCGCTGCCGTTCCGTTTGCCCCCCCTTGCGGCGATCCTTCGGGGTCCCCCTTTTTTTCTTTTGCTCCAGACGGGTCGGGCCGATACGTCGGCCGAACGGCTGGCGATTTGGCCGCCGCCGCGCGCCGCGCCGCCGCGTCGATCCGCGGCGGTACCGGGGCCGTCGGACCCTCCGGCAACGCCAAATCCCGATCGGCCGTCCCACTCTCCTCGGCGGCCATCTCGGTTCCGGCCCCGCCGCTCCTAACCGGCACATTGGCCCCGCCGCTCCTAGCCGGCACATCGACACTGCCGCTCCTGGCCGGCGCAACCTCCGGCGGGGAGTCGGGGATTACGCTTGGCCGCGCAGGCAAACGTCGAGCGCCGTTGGCGTTCTGTACGACCGGCGCCGCGCGCCGCGCCTTGGCCACCGGGGCTTGCCATGCGTACGCCGGCCCAGCAGCGACGCTGATGATCCACGCACCGATCCATACGGACTTCGACCGCCGCGACATGGCGCGCCTCTCCCTGAGCAACCGTTCAAACCGAAACGAAACGCCGCCGCCGGTATCCCGGGGCGGAAAGGGATACCGTTTCGTCCCCTCGGCGTCCAGATCAATGCAACCGTGGCAAGAACGCGCCTGCGCGGTCGCTACCCGAAAGCGCTACCCCGTTTGCCCCAGCAGCGCCCCGATTCGCCGCCCCTCATGCTCGGTCGGGCCAGGCAAACAGCCGCACCGCGTTTCCGTCCGGATCGCTCGCCACGATCTCCTGGAATCCCTCCGCGTGTCCGCGCGGCGGCGAAAATTCGACCCCCAGATCCCGCAGCCGTCGCGCCGCCTTCGCCAGATCGTCCACCTCAAATCCCATGCTCCACCGCGGGCTTGCCTCCCCGGCCTGGTCGGCGGCGCGCGCCAATATCGAAATCCGCGTCTCTCCCGCCTCGATCAACGCGTATCCATCCTCGACCACCCGCACCAAAACCCGCAGTCCCATCGCGTGCCGGTACCAGTCGACCATTTCTTCCCAACGAGACGTGCGCAACTCCACGCAGTATAGGCTCGGACGAGTCTCTCGTTTGAACGGCATGGAAACGCGGCCCGCGGGCCGCCCGATCAAGGTGTTTCTCATTTGGGGCCTCCCAGAATTCTAGTTCCGATTCCTCGAGCTCGAAGCCGACCTTCGAACTCCCAACCGTTCGTTCCCAACCGTTATCCCAGCCGGTCGGTCAACCGTTCAACCGCCGACCCGTTCCGGATATACCACCAGTTCCACCCGCCGATTGCGGGTCTTGCCGGCCGCCGTCGCGTTAGACACCACCGGGTGGTTGTTGCCGTGTCCCACCAAAAACAGTTGATTGGGTCGCAGCCGCGTCCGCGTCGTCAAATAATCGAACACCACGGTCGCCTGCGCGACCGTGTACTGGTGGGGCGACATATACGAGCCGGATGGGGGCGGACTGTTGTCCGTATGCCCCTCCACGCCCACGTACTGCCCCGGCGAAGTCCGTTCGATCTCCGCTGCCGCCGCCTCGATCCATTGCGCCGCCTCTGCCCGCAGCCGAACCCCGCTGGCGTCAAACAGCCGATCGGCCGGCAGCTCGATCCGCACCACATCGCCGTCCTGGCGCACCTCCACCCCCGGAATATCGATCACCGGCAGATTGCGCCGCAGGCTGCTGTTGGCCGTAATCGTAGCGCTGGCCCGCGTCTTGGACGACGCCAGACTCGACTCCACCTTCTTCTCGACGACCGATTTCTCTTCCCGCACCTGCGTGAGTTGCTTCACGGTCGCGTCCAATTGTTCGCGCACCACCGTTATCTGATCGGTCAGCAACCGGTTCTGTTGCCGCGCCTGCGCAAGATAGGTCTCCAATTGCTGATTGTCCTGATCGAGCGTCGCCGCTCGGCTCTGCAATTGCTCATTCTGTTGGGCCAGCGTCGTCTGCTGCTGCTTGAGCGTGTTCACCTGTCCTTGAACCGCGTACGGATTTTGTGCGCAGCCTGCCACGATCGGCAGCGCCAGCGCCCAGAGCAGGCATCGGACGTGGCCGGCCCGCATGAATAACTCCTAATAAGCAGACTGAGAATGGCCCGTTGAAGAGTACGCACCCACACCAGCGGGGCGGACGATACCGACCACCCGCCCTCCCAACAAGGCCAGTTCCACTTCCGACGCCCTCCTGCTAGCCTCT
>JALHPA010000448.1 GCA_022842745.1 Pirellulales bacterium | reverse complement strand
CCCAGCCGCTCCCCGCCCCATCGTTGGTCTGTCTGATGCTCGCCAACCACGAAACCGGCGTCCTGCAGCCGGTCGCGGAACTCGGACTGTCCTGCCATGCGGAAAATATCCCCCTACACGTCGACGCGGTTCAAGCCGTCGGAAAAATTCCGGTCAATTTTTCCGCTCTCCATGCCGCCACCCTGTCGTTCGCCCCCCACAAGTTCCACGGTCCTCGCGGCATCGGCGGCCTGCTCGTCCGCGACGATCACGAACTATCTCCTCAACTTCGGGGCGGCTTTCAAGAGGCCGGTCTGCGCCCCGGCACAGAGCCGCTCCCCCTCGTCATCGGCCTCCAAGTCGCACTGCGAATCGCCCTCAGGGATATCGAGTCCCGCTCCCGGCGGCTCGCCGCCTTGCGCGACCGGCTCGAGCAACGCCTGCGCTCGCTCTGGCCATCCTTGGCCGTCAACGGCAGCACCGCCCACCGTTTGTCGCACGTCGCCAATGTCGCCTTCCTCGGTCTCGATCGCCGGTCGCTCTCGGTCGCTCTCGACTTGGCAGGCATCGCCTGCTCCACCGGCGCCGCCTGTGCCAGCGGGTCGAGCGAGCCTTCCCCGGTACTTCTGGCTATGGGACTCGACGACCGCACCGTCGCCGGCAGCCTGCGGTTCAGCCTCGGCGCCACGACCACGGCGGACGACATCGACGAAGCCGCCCGCCGGATGGAACAGGTCCTCCGGCAGGCCGAATCCGCCGCCCGCCGCCATGCTCGTGGATCATCCGTCACAACCGGTCTTTCCGGTTGATTCCTTCCTCCAATTGCGCCGCTCCTCCCCCCGCAACCTGGGCCGAAGCGCTGGCTTCCACTAGAATCGACTTCCTCACAACACACGCGGACCCGTCCTTTAAGTCCTCGCCGGAATGCGCTACAAGGTCGTCCATACCACGACGTATTCTTACAGCGAATCCGTCCCCGTCTGCCATAATCAGGTCCATCTCACCCCCCGCGATACCGCGCGGCAAACCTGCCTCACCCACCGCCTGTCGATCCGCCCTGCCCCCACCTCCGTCGAGCGGGCCGTCGACTACTTCGGCAACCAGGTCCACTACTTCAACGTCCAGGAAGCCCACCAAAAAATGGTGGTCGCCGCGATTAGCAAGGTCCGAGTCCGCGGTCTGGCCCCTCCCTCCCCGGAAGCCACTTCCCCCTGGGAACTCGTCCGCGACTGGACCAGGGGGCGCGAATCCCACCTACGGCTCGATAGCTACCAGTTCACCTTCGACTCTCCGCAAGTCTCCGCCGCGGCCAACTTGCTCGATTACGCCCTCCCTTCATTTCCCGCCGGCAGGCCCATCCTCGCGGCCCTCCTCGATCTCGTCGCCCGCATCCACCGCGATTTCGCCTACGACCCTCTGGCCACCACCGTCAGCACTCCCCTCGACGAAGTCCTCCGCTTGCGCCGCGGCGTCTGCCAGGATTTCGCCCACTTGGCGATCGGTTGCCTCCGTTCGCTCGGACTCAGCGCCCGCTACGTGAGCGGCTACTTGCTCACCGTCCCACCCCAGGGTCAGCCCCGCCTCGTCGGGGCCGACGCCTCCCATGCCTGGTTCTCCACCTATTGCCCGGAAATCGGCTGGATCGACCTCGACCCCACCAACAACTGCATCCCCTCCGCCCAACACATCACCCTCGCCTGGGGCCGCGACTACGGCGACGTCTGCCCCATTAAGGGCGTCTTCGTCGGCGGCGGCCAGCACGGCATGTCCGTCGCCGTCGACGTCCTCCCGCTCGACGAAGAACCAGAACCAGATGCGCCCAGATAAAATCGCTCGCTGACCCCAGCGCCTTTTCGCCGCCTAAATCGGCACGCCGGACATGCACTGGACGGACCACCGATGATAAAGGCCCGTTTTGCTCGCGAATTTCGCCCCCTCCCAAGACTCGACGAATCCGTGCAAATGTGCAAATGTAGTGAAATCGACCCCAATCAATCGCACCGATCTCCTTTGCCGAACGTCAATGCTCTCTGAATTGGGTTAAATTGGATCCTGGCGGATCAAGTGCCCCGCCGTGCGGAATGCCCTCCCTTTTACCGAGGACTCTTCCATGAAATCGCTCTCTGCCGGTTGGCTCGTTGCATTCTTGTGGTTCGCGGGGTTGGCCGCGCAGGCACTCGCCGATGTCGACTCCGGCCCCAAAACCGGCGACCCGGTTCCGCCGCTGAAAGTCACCGTCGTCGTCGGCGACGATCAAGGAAAGGAAATCGACCTCGCCAAAGCGCGTGAGGAAAAGCCCACCGTATACTGTTTTGTCCCCGCCGACCGGTTTAGCCGCCCGATTGCCAGGACGATGAAAAAACTGGATGGCGAAATCGACAAATTCGGCCAAGGCGCGCGGCTGGTGGCCGTGTGGCTCACCGACGACGCCAAAAAGTCCAGCGATTACCTGCCCAAGCTCCAGCAATCCCTGAAGTTCGACGCGGCCACCTTGGCCGTCTACCCTAGCATGTCCACCGGACCCGAAGGCTGGGCCCTCCACAGCGACGCGGATTTGACGGTCGTCGTCGCCACGGACAAGCGAACCCTCGCCTCCTTCGGTTTCGTCGGCCCCAACGACACCGTCGTCAAGCAAGTGCTTGAAGCGATCCACAAAGCGAAAGAAAAATAACCGCCACACGAACGAACGGCGGATTGAGATCGCACGCAGAAATTAAGCCCCGCGGTGCACAGTGCGCTCCGGCGTACAGCGTTCGTTGGCGCGCATCGCGGCCGAATCCACCGCCACGAACCAACCACGGCCCGCCGGCGCTACCGTTTGGACGCCTGCCGCTTCCCCCGCCGCGGCCGGCCGTTGGTCGCTGCCGCCGGATGGGGCTTCATCTCGATCAATTCCGCCAACCCCGCGGCGGCCAGATCCCGCCCGCTCACGTAGCGGCTCGCGGCAATCCATTCCGCCACCTGCTCCCGCGCGCGATCGAATAAATCCCCCAAGAGCACGTCCATATCCTGCTCCAACCGCTCGAAGTGCCGCGCCCACTCCGCCGCCTCGCGCAGTCCCACGTTCTCCTCGCTCTGCCATTTCATCGGATGAAACAGCAACACGCTGAACGGCGTCACCAGCCGCCTCCGGCACGCGGCAAACGGCCACAGCGCCGCCGATGAGCACTCTCCGGTCACAATCGCAGTCGCCTGGAGATCCCGCAATAGAATCAGCGACGCCAAAGAGATTCCGCAATAGGGGCTTCCCCCCGGGGAATCGAAGTACAGCGTGCACTCCCCCCCCGGGGGCACCGCCAAGAGCTTATCGGTCAGCTCTCCCTCATGGTCGGTCAAGTCGCCGACCAATGCGATCTCCCCTCGATCCTCGTGCGTTGATTCTTCCATGCGGCGGCAATGTCTGGTGACGGCGACTCGGGAGTAAGGCGACTGAGGAATACGGCGGAGGCCAACGCAGCGATTCCGCCTCTGTCCCGCGTACAGACCTTACCCTCAACGACACCTCACAGCAAGCGCTTTCGCCGCCGTGGCTTGCAAGCCAACCGGACGACCTCGCCACGCCCTCACGGCCCGTCGGCGTCGTCCAGGCACGACACCAGTCGCTCCTCATCGATCATCCGCCGCAGTTTCTCCATCGCCCGCGCTTGAATCTGACGGATCCGCTCCTTGCACACCCCCAATTGCTCTCCCAATTCCTTGAACGTCTTCGGCTCCGAGTCGCCAAAGCCAAACCGCTCGTTCAGTATCAAGCGTTCCCGCTCGTTGAGCGTCTTCATCAGCCGCGCAAACGCCTTTTGCAGAATGGCGATCTGCCGCAAATTCATCCCTTCGGTCACCGGTCCTTCCGCCGCCGCGGACAATCCTTCCTCGTCCGAAACGAATCGCCCTCGCTGCGCCCTACCCTTGATCACCGTCCGGTAAAAATTCCGCCGAATCGCATACGTGGCATACGTGCTGAACCGATTCCCCAGCCCATAATCGAACTTTTCCACCGCCCGCATCAGCGACACGTTGCCG
>JALHPA010000447.1 GCA_022842745.1 Pirellulales bacterium | reverse complement strand
CCCCTCGGGCAAAACGCTTGGAAAGGCGAGCGCGTCCATGGCGTCGAATTCGGCGCTCACGTCCCGGCGAAATCCTCGCCACTCGATCCGATCGCACAAATCAAGTTGGCGCGTCAATCGTTGGATCGAGCGCTCATAGGACCCGGTTTCGAAGCGGCCCACGATCCGCAATTGCAAATTGGGAATCTCCCGCAGCATCTGCGACGCAGCGCGCAACAGCGTTTCCAGGCCCTTGCGCTCCCGCAGCAGGGCTACGAATCCCAGCGTCCTCCCCCCTTGCTTGGAGGGCGGATGGGACCGTCGCTCGCGAACCGGGACGCCGTTCGGCACGACAAATAGCCGATCCAGCGGGGCGCCGTGCCGGTGCAAGTAGCAGCCCACGCTCGATGAAACGGCAATAATCGCGCTGGCCCGCTGGAGTAACTTGCGCTCCACCCAGGCGCTGCAATGCGTAAGCGACCGCTTGCCGATCTCCGACTCCGTGTGCCCGTGAACGTGATGGATCCACGCGGCGCCGGTCATCCAGGAAGCCAGGCTGGCCACGATCGCCCCCCGCGCCGAGTGCGAGTGCAGCACGTCGTAGCCGTTGTTCTTCACCAACCGCGCCAGTTGAAACGCCGGCAGCACGTCCACCCGCGCGTGCATGGCGATTTCGTAGCACGCGGCCGCCTTCGCCGCGCGCATGTTGGGAAACCGCTGTGGTTTCACGCAGGCGAAATCCGCCTCAACTCCATACCGAGCCGACGCGATCGCGAGCAAGTCCTGGACCCGCTCCGCCCCCGCATAGTGTTCGCCGTTGATCACATGCAGCACCCGCAGCGCTTCGCCGGATGCAGCGCTCTCGGCCGGTAGCGAAACCGGCGCCAAAGGCTCGGCATAAGCTCCGAGCGGAAACGGGGCGCATTCAGGAAGAAAATGCGCCGCCTCGGAAACGGGCGATTCCACAATCATGGCGGTTGAACTCAGATGCAGTGGCGCCGGTCGCGCAGGCAACGGTCGAAATCCATTGCCCTAAGGGAAATCTAGCTTATTTTCAGTAGGCCCCCCGGCATGTCAGCACGCTCCAAGGAGTCCGGAACAGCAAAACGAGGTCGGTCCACAAGCGTTGGTTGCGAACGTACCACAGGTCCATCCGTATCCAGCTCTCAAAATCGATGTCCGACCGGCCGCTCACTTGCCACAGACAGGTCAGCCCGGGCATCACCGACAATCGTTGCCGCTGCCAAGGACGATACTTGGCAACCTCGGAGGGGACCGGAGGCCGCGGTCCAACCAGCGACATTTGCCCCGCAAGGACGTTGAACAGTTGCGGCATTTCGTCGATGCTCGTCCGCCGCAGCCAGCGCCCGATTCTGGTCACCCGAGGATCGCAGCGGTTCTTGAAAATCGGTCCCCCCTGTTCATTGACGACAAGATGCTGCATCCGGTCCGCGTCCAGCCGCATGGTGCGGAATTTAATCATCCAGAACGGTCGTCCCCGATAACCAACCCGCCGTTGAAAGAAAAACGGCCGCCCGCGAGTCGTCATCAGCAGGACCAGCAATACCGGCAACAGGATCGGCGTAAACAAGGCCAAGGCGACAATCGCGCCAATCGTGTCCACGGCGCGTTTCGTGACCCGGTACGACAAAGACAAGTTGCCCGCCGGCTCGACGAACGGCGCCCCCGCCTCCAGACTCTGCCGAACAACCGAGAATTCGGCCTCGGCGAGCGGACCGGTTGGCGTCGACCGCAAGCGGTCGGTCCACTTCCGTGCGGCCGATTCGTCATCTTTAGCCGCCAACGATTCCAGATGATCGGCCGTTCTTCCCTCGTTCTGCCAACCAGAGGCGGGAGCGAAGCGATGGGCGTCAAGGGGAGGGGCGGAAAGCAGAGCGGTCATAAGGCCAGTCTGAATGGGTTTGGGTTGAGCCACCAATGTCAGCCCGACAAATGCAAGCCCAATGCCGTCAATCCATACGGCCAAGTAGGCTTGACCCAAACCGTTTCCTGACCGTGCCTTAACTCCGATCGCCGAGCGGTGGATGGCGGCTCGGGCCGCCGCTTGTGTTGCCAAATTCCCACGCCCGTGTGGCCTCAGAGACACGGAATTGGCGGTCGCGGCGGGTGATCCCGATCCCACGAATGGTCGATCCCTGCGATGCCGCTTACAATCAATTCCGCGTATATTCACTCCGATCGCTCCCCCCCCCGGCAATCGTTTTTCCCGGACCTCGACATCTGCGCGTTAACGCCATGCGAATTGCATATCTGGGGGCTGGCGCCGCGGGCAGGTATTGCGGCGCCTGTCTGCACGACAATCGTCTGGCGAAAGCCTTGCGAAACCTGGGAGAGGACATCCTCCTCATCCCGACTTACACTCCGCTTCGCACCGACGAGGAAAACGTCAGCCAGTCGCGGGTTTTTTTTGGCGGCGTCAACGTCTACTTGCAGCAAAAGTCCGCCCTTTTTCGGCATACGCCCTGGTTTCTCGACGCGCTCTTCGATTCCCCCTCGATGCTGGCCTGGCTGTCGCGGAAAAGCAGCGGGTTGGAAGCCAAGGCCCTGGGAGAATTGACCGTTTCCACTCTGCAGGGCGAACACGGTAAACAGCGCAAGGAAATCGCCAAGCTCGTGCGTTGGCTGGCCACGGACGTTCGGCCCGATATCGTCCACTTGTCCAACTCGATGTTGGCCGGATCGGTCCGCGCGTTGCGCGAGCGGTTGCACGTTCCAATCGTTTGCGGATTGGCGGGCGAGGATATCTTCTTGGAAGGGTTGACCGAGCCGCACTATTCGCAAGCCCGGCAATTGCTCAGAGAACGCACCGCCGAGGTAGATCGATTCGTGGCGATGAACGGCTATTTCGCCGATTTCATGGCCGATTACTTGGCCATTCCGCGCGAACGGATCGATGTCATTCGCCACGGACTGGATCTCACCGGTCACAGCGCCCGGCCGGCCCGCCGCCGACGGCCCGACGACCCGGCCACCATCGGGTACTTTGCCCGCGTAGCCTATGAAAAGGGGCTCCATCTACTGGTCGAGGCGTTTGATTTGCTGCTCAAGGACCCCACGTTGCCCCCGTTGCGGCTCCGCGCCGCCGGTTACATGTCGGCCGGGGATCAAGCCTATTGGGATACGATCCAAAAGCGAGTCGCTGCCGCCGGTTGGCAGGATCGGTTCGAATACGTCGGCGAGTTGGATCGCGAGGGCAAAATTCAGTTTCTCCATTCGTTGGATCTGATGGCCCTGCCCACCGTCTACCATGAAAGCAAAGGAATTTCCGTGCTGGAGGCCCTAGCCAACGCCGTCCCCGTCGTTCTGCCGGCCCACGGCGCCTTCCCGGAGTACATCGCAGAGACGGGGGGCGGACTCCTCTGTGCCCCAGAGGATCCGGCCCCCCTCGCCGCGGCCATCGCGGAGCTGATTCGCGATCCGGTCCGTGCGGAGCAATTGGGACAAACGGGAGAACAATCCATTCGACGAGGCTTTACCGCCGACCGAATGGCCGCCGAGCAACGGGCGCTCTACCAGCGGCTGGTTCCCTCCCCGGTATCTTCCCCCCAGTCGCATTAAACGGTCCGACAGCCAAAGGCCGGATCGCTACGGTGCGTTGCTTGCCCGAACCCGCGGCAGGGCGCAGAATGGGAGTTGCACACCAACGGCAAGGGCGCTGGCGGAATCAGGTCGGCCGTGGGGTGCGGAAGAGGCCCGTCTCATGGTTCCGCGACTCGTTCAACGTTTTCACCCAACGGTTGCGGCGCTCTTGGCCGCCACCCTCTTAGTCACGCCTCGTGCATGGGCCGACAAAGTCATTCTCAAGGACGGCCGCGAGCTAGAGGGCCATTTGGCGCAAATCGCCAAAGTCGCCGAAGATCCCCTCAAAAACCCCGATCCGACCGCCCTCACGCCCATTCTGCTCTGCGACAATGAGCTGACCCGGATCATGGTCCCCGTCTCCCGGGTGCGAGAGCCAATTCCAGCCGCCGATCCCCCGTTCGAATCGTTCAAGATTCC
>JALHPA010000446.1 GCA_022842745.1 Pirellulales bacterium | reverse complement strand
ATCCCTACCGCCCCGACCGATAACCCAGCCCCCTGGGGCAGCGCCCCTCGCCCCAAAGGGGCAATCGACGATAGCCCAGGGCACCGCCCTGGGTCCAAAGGGCAACGCCCTGTATTAAAATACGAACAACAACCCCAAGCCCTGAAGGGGCGCCCTAACCCATGCCCCAGTCCCTCGCCCGCCTTCACATCCACCTTGTATTCAGCACCAAAAACCGCGAATCCACCGTTCCCGATTCCGTCCGCGAACCGCTGCACGCCTATATGGCCGCCGTGCTGCAGAACCTCGGCTGCCATCCCGTTCTGATCAACTCCGTGGAAGATCACGCGCACCTCCTCTTCGATCTTTCCCGGACGGTCTCTATCAGTCAGGCCGTCGAGGACGTCAAAAAAGCGTCGTCCAAATGGATTAAAACGCAAGGGCGCGAGTTCGCGGCCATTGCCTGGCAGGCTGGCTACGGCGCCTTCGCCGTTTCGCAATCCAAACGTCGACGAAGTCAAACATTACATCGCCAATCAACGGGAGCATCACCGCCACAAATCATTTCAGGAGGAATTCCGCCAATTCCTCGAACGGCATCACATCCCGTTTGATGAACGCTACGTGTGGGATTGAATGGCGACTGAAGCCCCCGTTCGGCCGCCCCTTCAGGGCTTGATGGACCTAGGGACGCGCTCTACCCAGGGCGTCGCCCTGGGCTGCCGTCGGCCGCGCCGTTGGCGCTCGTCAGTTCCAATGCTTGGAATTCCTTCTTGACCCCCCTAACCCATGCCCCCACCCCTTCCGCCCCGAACGCTAATCGACGCAAACGCCATCCCCCCACCCAAACGGGCAATCGACGATAGCCCAAAGCAACGCCCTGGGTCCGAAGGGCAACGCCCAAGGTTGATCAAAACGTGCGGCAATATTCAACGGTTCGCACACGCCCGTTCGCCCTCTGGACCGATGGGTGTCGCGTCCCGCCTCCAATTTCTCATCGTCGACTATCCCAATAATCCTCCCTCGCCATCGAATTGCTGCCATTCGCCGCTGCGCGCTCCACGGCGTCCTTGCCCCACTAAGGGGCGCTCACTTCCAACCCCTGCCACACCCATGCTCCGCCCCCCCTCGGTACGCTCATCGTCTTCGTCGCCCTGCTTTCCTCGCTCGCCCGCGCCGACGATCAGGTCTTCGACTCCAACGGCGTGAAGATCCGCTACGTCACCGAAGGCGTCGGCGCACCGGTCGTCCTCATCCACGGCTGGATGGCCGATTCCAGCATGTGGGGCCGCGATCTCTCTGGCGCCACCCGCCTCAAGGGCGCGGACGGCTTCCGGTTGATCGCGCTTGATTGCCGCGGCCACGGCCAAAGCGACAAGCCGCACGACCCCAAGCAATACGGCCCGGAAATGGCGGCCGATGTCGTTCGCTTGCTCGACCATCTCAAAATCGACAAGGCGCATCTGATCGGCTATTCCTCCGGCGCCTACATCGTCGGACATGTCGCCGCCAATCATCCACACCGCGTCCGCAGCGTCGTCTACGGTGGGCAGGCGCCAATCACGGAGAATCCCAAATCGTCCGATTTCTCCGAAGTCGATACCTTTGCGAAAGCCGTCGATGAAGGCGCGGATCTCGGGACCTATATCATGGCGGTTACACCCGCCAATCGACCGAAGCCCACTCCGGAAATGGCCAAGGCGATCGCCAGGTTCCTCTACGATGGCAAAGACGTGAGAGCCTACGCCGCGGCCGGCCGCGGCTTTAAGAACCTTGAAGTTCACTCCGCAGAATTGAAAAAGTGCGAGGCGCCGATTCTTTTCATTCACGGGGCCAATGAGTCCGATCACGTCAAGCAGCGGGTGGCGACCGTGCGGGAACTGCTTGGCCGCGGCGAAGTCAAAACGATCGCAGGCGGCGACCATATCTCCACCCTCACCCGGCCGGAATTCGGGACCGCGGTTCTAGAATTTCTACAGAATGCAACCGCCAAATAGTACCTTAGCCCCCTCCGATTCCGCGGATTCTCCCGGAATCCAGTCTTGAACTCCCCTCCCTCCCACCCTTAAATGGGTTCTGATAACCTCGACCCTCCATTCGGCAAAGCGTGCCCGGTGCGCTCATGCTCATCTACTGCGAAGGCTGTGGCGGTGGACCGATGCTCTTCGAGTCGACGACCGTCGCCTGCCCGGTCTGCGGCCGTTGCCCATGCTGCGGAGACCGCCGTGTCTCTCGGAAAGAACTGGCCCAATCGTCCTATTGCTCCGATTGCGACGTCCCCTATTGCACTGGCTGCGGGCGTTGCCACTCCTGCGGCCAACTTCTCGTCTTTGAGGTCTCCCCCTGCGACTGCGGCCACCCCAACGATCCACAGCAGTTGGCATCCATCGAGAAAGCCTTCGGCCTCAAAAAACGCCCCTCCCGTGACAAAACCCAACCCCGATGGCCATCTTGGCTGTGGAATCCCTTTTCCTCCAAACGCCCCTCCGGCGACGCCTAACCTAAAGACCAAACATTTCAACCTGGGGACCGTCCTTTGATCCAGCGATACAACAATCTCAGCTTCCTCTTCTTCGTCCCCGGAATCATCGCCCAAATCGCAGGAATTTTCTTGGTCAAAAAAAGTCCGTCGCTCGAAGTACTGGCCGCGATCCTCCTAATCGCAGGCACGGCGGGCGCAATAACCGGTTACGCTTTCTACGCCAAAGCCAAAGGCCGCAATCCCCTTTGGGGCCTCGCCGGGTGCCTTGGCATTCCAGGTCTGCTCATCCTGGCTGTTCTCAAAGACCGCTCCGGAGATCCCTGGAACACATGATCCGTCGATACACCGCGCGCCGCGGCCCCCAAGCATCGACTAGCAACGGCTGCCACCCAACATGACAATCCTTGTTATTCACAATGTCGCGACAGTGGACGATTTAAAGAGTACCTACGACCGGATTGGTCCGCTGGACTTTGGATTGGATCTCGGCTGCTGGTTGGAAGACAACAAAATGATGCTCCAATTCATTGACCTTGAAGCTGAATCCAATCTCCGACTGCAAGAACACTGCGGGAAACTGGGCCTAACCATTGAGTTGATTCAGCAGGATTAGCTCGTCAATTCCTCGCAGCCAATAATCTTGCAGACAGTCCTCCCCTCAATCGCTCTACCTGACCTTCTCACTCTCCTCATGCCCGCCCCTCCCACGGCCTCCACGTCCCCCTCGCCCAGGGACCGCCCCCAGCCGGAAATCTCGCCGTCCACAATTGATCCAACGCCGCCCAGTCCCCACACCGCGCGAAAAACCTTGTGCGCTCCTCTCCAGGATGTGCCCGCCTACGCATCGGTGTCGCAAGCTCACGACCACCCACCTGGTATCTCACCACTAACCAACCGTGATTCGCACCCGCCGTCTGTTCGTCGTCGCGCTCGTCGTTACCCTCGCCCCTGCCATCGCGCCCACCGCTGCCTTGGGGGCGCAGGCAACTTTTTTTGGGCTGGACGCCTCCAATCAAAATTTGACCAATGCCAACGCCGCGAGGGATAGCTTCGTAGCTACGCTGGAGTCGTTCGCCGTCGAGACGATGGAAGGCATCGCCGGACAGGCCGACCCGCTCCTGTTTGCCGGCACGCCCTTCCAAGCCGCGAGCGACTTTAACCAGGTCGTCAGCTTTGCTCCGCTGGCGGTCAGTCCTCTCAATGTGCTGCTCGACCAGGGACCAGCCGACGCGGCCGGACCCGGTGTTAACGACTGGCTGTTGTTTGCCCAGCCGGTCACTGCGTTCGGCAGCTACTTCGCCCAGGGTGGCGACGGCGGGGCCAACACCGTCTCTCTCCGGCTCGAAAACACCTTGCGCGGAACCAGCAAAGACGTGCCAATCAACGTTCTTGGTCCCAACGCGCCGTTTTTCAACGTCTTCTTTTTTGGCGTCACCGATACCGATCCGTTTGATCGCGTAACGTTTATCGAGTCCCTCGATTTCGACGGCATCTTGCTCGATAACATTGTCGCTGGCCAACTCCCCCCGGAGCCGCACACGTTCATCGCTCCCTTTGGTGCCTTCG
>JALHPA010000445.1 GCA_022842745.1 Pirellulales bacterium | reverse complement strand
CGAGCAGGAATTGCTTGTGGCCAGGAAAGGCAACGCCTTGGCGGCGCTTCAGGACGTGTGGTGGGTGCTGTTGAACAGCAATGAGTTCATTCTCAATCATTAGCGCTTCGGATCGTACGCGGGGTCAGCGATGCAGCGCTTGGCGGGCGAGAAAAGCGATGAAATCGGCGGTTTGGGCCGAATAATTTTGCCCAAGAATCGCGAATTTCTAGGGAAGTGTGTCGCGGTCGAATTGTGGACGGTGACCCGTCGGCCAGCCATTTTTTGAAACAAAGGGAAACGGCATGTCAGGCTTTGGCGTACCGAGCGGGATGACGCGGCGGCACTTCTTTCAGCATCTGGCGGGCGCGGCCGCAATGGCCGCTCCGGCCACGACCTTCGCCAACACGCTGTTGGCAAACGCCGCCGATATGAAAAAACGGCATAAGTCGGCCATCCTGCTGTGGATGGGTGGTGGGCCAAGCACGATCGATTTGTGGGATTTGAAGCCGAACGCGCCGACCGGAGGGCAGTTCAAGCCGATCAGCACCAGCGCCGACGGCGTGCAGATCAGCGAGCACTTGCCGCTGGTGGCCAAGCAGATGCATCACTTGTCCATCGTGCGGTCGATGAGCACCCGCGAAGCGGACCACGGGCGCGGCCGCTATTACATGCACACCGGCTACGTTCCCGACCCCAACATGGAGCATCCCAGCTACGGATCGGTGATCGCCCACGAATTGGCGAGCCAGTCTCCGCAACTGGAGATCCCGCCGTTTGTGTCGGTCGGCGGGGGAAGCGAAGGGCCGGGCTTTTTGGGAATGACCTGGGCGCCGTTCGTCGTCAACTCCAACGGCGACGTGCGGAATTTGAACATGCCGATCGACGCGCAGCGACTGGCGCAGCGGCAGGCGATGCTCAAGGGGATGGAGACTCAGTTCGCGGCCCATATCGCAGGCGTCCGGCCGACCGCGCTTGGGAGCGATCGCAAGAACGATTCGGCCGCCCGCGAACTGGAACTGAAGGCGGGCCTGGCGATCGACCACGACAAGGTGGTCAACAAGGCCTGGAACCTGATGACCAGCAAGCAGATGGAGGCGTTTCGTGTCAATCAAGAGCCGCCGGCGATGCGGGAGAAATACGGCAACACCGGCTTTGGGCGGGGCTGCCTGATGGCGCGGCGGCTGGTCGAGATCGGAGTGCCGTTCGTCGAGGTCGATCTAGGAGGCTGGGACAATCACGGCAACATCTTCCCCACCCTCCAGAATCAAAAACTTCCTGAAATGGATCGGGCCATGAGCGCGCTGGTGACCGATCTGGCCGAGCGGGGGTTGCTCGACGATACGGCCATCGTATGGATGGGGGAATTCGGCCGCACCCCGCGGATCAACGGAGGCGCGGGGCGGGATCACTGGGCGCGGAGCTGGAGCGTGGTCGTGGGGGGGGCAGGCTTCAAACGCGGCATTACGGTCGGCAGCACAAACGCCGATGGAACGGAGGTCGACAGCGAGCCCTACAAGTCGGAGGATCTGATGGCCAGCGTGTTGAAAGCGCTCGGCCTGTCGCTGGAGACGACATTCACCAGCAAGAGCGGCCGCCCGATGAAGATCGCCAACAGCGGGAAAGCGATTAAGGACCTCCTGGCTTAACCGCGGTGGGGGCGCCAAAATCTGCTGGCTTGTGGAATGGGCCGTTGTGCGTGATTCCACTGGACGGTATTGGCGTTTTCACACGGTGCTTCTAGTCTTGATCTCTTGGACGCGGTCGTTTCGCTGGCCGCATGCTGCCATGTTGCTCAAGGCCCCGGTTTGCCTTGGGTGAACCTGGCGCGATAATGGTCTGTCTTGCTCGGAAGTGGATTGGCAGGCGGCCGATTGGGATAGCGCCCCTGCTGCGGGCCGATTCACTGTTCCCGCCGCCGTAGACGTATTTCGCCCCGCCGCTCGTGACCGCGATCGCTCCTCCGCCGCGCGATTTGTTGCAATCGGGGGCCACGCTTGCGCCGCTATTTCGCCTCGCGATGCCGGTGCTGGCGGGGCAGTTGCTGGACATGCTGGTAGGGTTCACCGACACCTGGCTGACCGGCAATTATCTGGTGGGGTCGGAGTATTTGGCGGCCATGAATCTGGTCGCTTATCTCCTCTGGTTCATGAGCGGGCTGTTCGCGCTGGTCTCGATTGGGGCCACGGCGCTCGTCGCCCGGTTCGTGGGCGCCAACGATTGGCCCTTGGCGCAGCGCGCCGCCAACCAGGCGGTGTTTTTGGGAATGGTCTTGTGTTTGGCGCCGTTAGCGTTGGTCATCTGGTTGGGGGAACCGCTGGTGCGGCTGCTGGGGCTGAATGGAGATGCCGCAACGCTGGTCTTGCGTTATCTGTGGCTGGTGCTGCCGGCCGTTCCGGCGATGATGCTCGAGCAGGTCGGCGTGGCGTGTCTGCGGGGAGCGGGGGATACGGTGACCGGCGTCGTAGCGATGATCGTGGTCAACCTGATCGACATGGTGGCCAGCTATTGCTTGGTGCGGGGGGTGGGGCCGTTTCCCGAACTGGGGTGGGATGGATTGGCGCTCGGGACGACGCTGGGGTACCTCGGAGGAACGGGGCTGATTCTGTTCCGCTTGTTCCGTGGCCGCGGGGGATTGAAAATCGAGCGGCGATTGCTGCGGCCGGAGGGGGAGATGATCCGCCGGCTGCTGCGGATCTCGCTGCCGGGGGGATTGGATTTGCTGGCCTTGATCGCGTGCCAACTATGGTTCGTACAGATCGTGAACCAGCTTGGAGATCTTCCGGCGGCGGCGCACGGCGTGGCAATCAAGATTGAATCGCTAAGTTATTTGCCGGCGGCGGCGTTTCAAGTGGCGGCCACCACGATGGTGGGGCAATACCTGGGCGCTGGCGACCCTCGGAGGGCCAAGCGAAGCGCGATTTTTGCCTGCGCGGCGGCCGCGACGCTGATGAGCGCCGCAGGGGTACTCTTGTATTGGAACGCGGACTGGCTGGGGGCACAATTTGTCAGCGCAACGCAGCGGGAGATCGGGGTCCAGGCGGCGGCGCTGGTCCGGATCGTGACCTTTGCCCAGCCGGCGCTGGCGATCTTGCTCGTATTGACCGGGGCCCTGCGCGGGGCCGGAGACACTCGCTGGACGCTGGTGATTACGTTTGTCGGATTGGTGGGGGTGCGTATTCCGCTGGCCTACGTCCTATCGCTCGCCGCTTGGGAGCTTCCTTGGGGTGGGGAGGTGGACCTCGTGGGATTGGGGGTCCGGGGAGCGTGGTTCGCAATGGCGACGGACCTGGGAGTACGCTGTGTATTGATCGTAGCACGCTTCGCCCACGGGGGGTGGAAGCGGATCGAGGTTTGACAGGCCTGTGTCAGTTGTCCAGGTGGAATGTTTCTCCGCCATTGCGCGTGAACAAGGCGCGGATCGTTTCCTTAGGAAGCGTTTTGGGTAAGACATGTGTCGAACCATCGCCGAAGCAAGCTAAAACGCTCGCATCGCGCAGGCCGACCAACCCCGCGATCGGATCCTCGGCGTTCGGTTCGAAGTCGTCGGGCTTGGTCCAGATGACGGCGTGATCGTCGTCGGCTTCCACGACCATCGCGGTTTTCGAGAGGCCATCCTTGACGTCCCGAATCCTGGTCGAGCCCCCCGCCGGAAACATCGTGTCCTTGCCGCGGACCGTGACGTAGTTGGTCTTGAAGTCGGCCTGTTTCTTGCTGCCAGGCGCCTTGAAGACGGCGGGCATCTTTTCGATCAGCTTCTTGTTGTGTTCGCTGTCCCAAGGCTCGTCCTGACGGAACTCCCGAAAGAGCGTATCCTCCTCGAGGAAAGGGAGAATTTGAACGCGCCAGCTCAAACCGGCGCGACCGTTGGCATTGAATCCATCGGCCCGCGGCAGGCGTTTGTGGGTTTCGTGGAAGTTGTGCAGGGCGAGGCCGATCATGCGCAGGTTATTCACGCTTTGCTGCCGTGCGGCGGCGGCGGGGTTTATGACCGCCGCAACGTGTTCGGTCGCCCGTGCCACGTCGCGAACGGCCCTGGCTTCCTCCATTTTCG
>JALHPA010000444.1 GCA_022842745.1 Pirellulales bacterium | reverse complement strand
CGCCGCTGTCTTGCAGCCGGCGAACCACGTCGACGATTTGCTGTTGGACCTGTTCCACGCTGGAGAGTTTGACGGGCCCGAGGTAGTCCATTTCCTCTCGCAGCGTATCGGCCGCGCGTTGGGACAGATTGCTGAACACCTTTTGCTTGAGCGTCTCGCTGGCGCCTTTGAGAGCCATCGCCCACTGCGAGGTTTCGACGTTTTTGAGCACCGACTGGATGTCTTTGTTGTTGAACTTGTTCAAGTCTTCGAAGACGAACATCAGGCGGCGGATTTCCTCGACGAGATCGGGATTCTCCTGGGCGAGATTTTCAAGCAGGCTGCGCTCGGTCGCCCGGTCGATGACGTTGAGGATCTCGGCCACGCTTTGGACGCCGCCGGCCTTTTCGAAGCTCTGGCTCATGACGCCGGCGATCCGGCTTTCGAGGCCCTGCTCGACTTCCTTGATGATCTCGGGATTGGTCTGGCCCATGGTGGCGATGCGCCGGACCACGGAGAGTTGGCGCTCGCTGGGGAGTCCGGCGATGATGTCGGCGCCCAAGCCGGCGGGGAGGTGGCAGACGATCAGAGCGATCGTCTGCGGGTGTTCATCGATGATGAACGTGAGCAGGTTTTGGCTGTCGACATTCTTGAGGAAACCGAACGGGACCGCCTCGATCGATTGCCGGACATTGTCAAGCATGCTGCCGGCCTTGGCCCCCAGGGCCTTCTCAACCAATTGCTTGGCGAGATCGAGGCCGCCGGCCCTGGCGCCGACCGACGAGGGGCTGACTTCGGCAAACTCGTTGATGATCCCTTCTTGTTCATCTCCGCTGACATGGGTCAGGCGGGCGATTTCGATGGAGACGGCCTCGACCTCCCTGGGGGAGAGTTTGGCGAGAACCTGCGCGGCATCCTCCTGGGGGAGGCTGGTGAGCAGGACGGCGGCTTTTCGCAGCGTTCCCATGGCTAGATTGGGCCGCGGGGCGGGGGTGCTAGCAGAATTCCGGGTGGAAAGCAGAGGCAGCGCGCTTTGCAGTATCGGGCCGGACGCGGAGTCGGCTTTAGGCAATCGAAGACGCCGACAGGCGGATTAGGTCCCCGCTTCCACGAGCGCGTCGACCACGCTTATACCGACCTGAAGGGAGAGGGGACCCCATCCGGTGTCAAAGGGAATGCAGATCGGGGTGACGTTGGAAGGAAAGCGGATTTCGTAGTCGCGGCCGGTAATGACGTTGGGCAAGCTGATCGAAAGCTGAAGATCCTCCAGCTCGGCCTTGGCGGCGCCGGCCACCATATTGGCTAATTCGCCGACGGCGTCGGTGACATCGTCATTGATTTCGGTGGCTTCACAGAGGAGCATGTGGGAGGCCGCGCGGAGGGCTACGCCGCGGGACAAGCTCAAAACGACCGTGCCGACGGCCCGGCCCGAGAGGCCTATGGTGCCGCTAACTTCGTGGATCGGGGCGCGATCGGCGACCAGGGAGAGCGTGCCGCGGGTCAGTTCGCACGACAACATGGTGCGAAAGGTGTTATTGAGCGAGCGGATGAAGGGATTGATGTATTCGACTCGCATGCCAATGCCTGTGCGCGAAAACGGATTGTGGAGGTGATGGTCAGCCGAAAAACCGCTGTTGTGGAAAAGACGGCCGGGACTGATCAAATTGCGCATCCTGCGCGGCTGAAAAAACTTACGGCGGCGCACCGGTTCGTCAACCGGGTTAGGAACAAAATAATGAACCTCCCGCTCGGGGGGGCTCAGTGAGAAAGCGGGGGGAGGAAGGCGGCGTTTGCTTTCCAAGCCGGCCCAGCAAGAATAACCGTCAGAATCGGACTTATGACAATTGTTGTTCCTCCAGTAGGGTCGCCGCTCGCCATGTCGGATCTCGTCACCGTTCGGTCGTTTGGTTCGCGCGAGGCTGCTTCGATTGCGGCCGACTATTTGGCCCAGCACGGGATTCAGGCCGTTGTTACGGCCGACGACGCAGGAGGATTGCTGCCAAGTCTGGCCTATTCGGGAACGGGCGTGTCACTGATGGTCCTGGAAGCGGACGCGGAGCGGGCGGGGGAGTTGCTGGACGAGCCGGCGTGAGGGGCGCCGCCGCACGTGGGACGGCAGAGGCAGCGGCAGAGGTTCTTGCCTCACAGGACCGCAACGCACGGGATAGGCGGTCACCGCCAGTCCGTTGGGCGGCACTTGGGGGTAGTCTGAGTAGATTTCCGTGCCAGGTGGGTTGCGCCAGCGGGGAGATGTTTGCGGAATTCTCCGGTCGTAACTTGAAGTTCGGCGACGCTGTGTTTATCGTCGATGGGTAGTTTCGCGCGGCGCGCATCGGGCCGTCCCGCCGAAGTGGGGCTTCCTACCGTTCAACTTTCGGCGTTCGGATCGCCGGCGCGGTGGTGCTGCGCCCAGGGGCGACCCACGAACCGAGCCGCCGTTTGGTCGCGGAACTTCAAACGTCTCGGAACGCGCGTGGGCTGCAAATTTCTGGGACGAACGTAGCGATTATCCGGAACTAAACGACCGCGACCGCCGTCGAAACGGATTGATTCAAAACTCGGCTGGCTGAAAGAGCGACATCGAGGAGTGAGATCTATGGCGATTTGGCGCCGACCCACGCGTAGTTACCTGCACAAGTCGAAGCCGGAGGGCTTTCGCCAACGGCGCCAACCGCGGAAAGACGCGCAGCGAACGCTGGCGATCGAAACGTGCGAACCGCGGTTGCTGTTCGCGGTCGCGCCGCAACTGGTATCGATCATCCCGAGCGCCGGCGGGTTGCTGGTGGACGGACAGGTGCGGAACGAGGCGCCGCGTGAGCTGACGTTCCGGTTCAGCGATCAGCAGCAGATCGATGCATCGTCGGTGGCGGACGGAATTCAAATGGTGCGGGGGGGCGGGGATGGCATCATCGGAAATGGGAACGACGTGGTCGTGGCGCCCGGATTTATGGGGATCGGCGACCGACCGAACGAAGTGGTGATGCGGTTCGCCGAGCACTTGCCGGACGATTTGTACCAGGTGCGGATCGTGGGGGGGGTGTTAAAGAACACCGACGGGCTGTTCTTCAACAACGGCGCCGACAGCGTGACCCGGTTTGAGTTGGATTTGGGTCCGCAGATCGTGGCCGTGGTGCCGCAGCCGATTTCGCGGAACGCATCGGGCCAGTTGTCCCAGCGGCGCAATGAGATTGAAATCTACTTCAACAACGACGACCTGAACGCGCAAGCGGCGACGAATCCGGCGTTTTACCAGTTGATCCGGACCCGGAAGACGGCCAGCAACCTCGACGATACGCAGTTTACGCCGAATTCCGTGTCGTACATTCCGGCGGAAGACAAGGTCGTTTTGACGTTCGGCAGCGACTTGGCATCGCTGGGGCAAGGGGACGACGTGTTCCGGCTGCGGGTCGGCAATAGCTACAGCGCCCCGGTGGCGGCCCAGGTGTTGGCGGAGGGGGCCGACGCGGCTGACACTTTCGCGAGCGCCACCACCATTAACAGCGCGAATTTGTTGGCGGGGACGGTGATCGTCGCGGGGGAGATCATTCCGCTGCCGTTCAACCTGCAGTTGCCAGGCTCGAACAAGGAGCCGGGGCACCGGGATCTGCCTTCGGACCTCGAGTTCAGCCATCTGGATCCGACCAGCGATCAGGACTTGACGGATGGCGTGACGACGATCCCATACAATTTCCGGGACGATTACGGGACGGATCCGGCGGGGAATCCGCTGCACAACCTGATTACTCCCGCACAAAAGGAACGTGCGCGAGAGGTATTCTCCTATTTCAGCAAATACCTGGGCATTCAGTTCTACGAGACTCCGGCCTCCGGTTTCACGATTGTGACGGGGGATCTGCGGGCGCTCGATCCGACGGTGCCGACCGGGCCGGGAGGCGTGATCGGTCTGGCGGGGGGTGGCATGGCGATCATGGACAACGCCGAGGACTGGGGGGACAGCGAAGTCGGCGGAGGTTGGTTCGGCACGGCGATGCATGAGATCGGGCACTTGCTCGGGCTGGGGCACACGTACGATTTGCCGCTGGTGACGATCATGGG
>JALHPA010000443.1 GCA_022842745.1 Pirellulales bacterium | reverse complement strand
GCCACGGGGACTGGTCATCGGCGAGCTGGGCCAGGGTGGGGCCGGGAGGGAAGCGCACGACGCGCTCTCCCAGCGGGGGCTGGTAGCCTTCGCCGCGCCCCGTCCAATGACGAGAGGCGTCGATGAAGCGTCCCTGCCAGATCATGGCCAGATTTAGGGAGTTGGCGTCCCAGGCCAGATTGACCTCCTCGGGATAGCCGACCGCGATGGCGCGGGGCCCCACATCCTGGATGAAGTTGCGATAGATCACCGCTTCGCCGCCGACAATCAGTTCCATGGCCTGCGGTCCAAGACCCAACGGAGCGCGGGCGCGACGGCCGTCGGAGAGGTAATGCCAAAGGGCGTTGATTTGCTGTTCGGCGTCCCCACCAAGGACGTCGGTCTTGGTGCTTTTACCTTGCACGAAGATTTGGGGCATGCGGGTGCCGGGGCGTACTCTGATCGGATCGAGCAGGTAACGGCGAAACCACTGCGGACGGAGGCGTTCCGCCATGATCGTAAGGTCGAGGGCTTGAATGCCGAGGGACTTGTAGCGATTGAACGTATGACATGAGATACAGGTGAGTCCCTCTTTGCCGACCAGTTGGTGGCCGGCCCGTTTGGCGTCGGGCTGGGATTCGCCAGCCAAAGGCACTTCGTCGGGGTAGCGATCGACGGCGATCATGCGCTCGGCGAGGCCGGCGAGATTGGCCGGTCCGAATTGCGGCATGCGAGCGTCCATGTAGGGACGGGCGGCGGCGCCGCGCTCGAGAATCGCGGTTAGCGCTTCTGGGCGGAGCTTGTCCCCTACGCCGCTCAGCCACGGCGGCAGTCGGCCTTCGTCGCCGAGGTCCGGGGAATTCGCTGTGAAATAGGCGTTGCGCTCGACGATAACCCCGCCTGCGCCGTCGCGCTGATGGCAGGCATAGCAATTGAGCGCCGCCAGTCGATCGTGAATCCACGTTTTTTCGCTCGGGGGGGAAAGCGACGCGGTCTTGATCGCGGCGAGGGCGGTGCGAAGACTATCCGCCTGGCGCTGGCTCAGATGGAACCTGGGGGCGGCGGAAGGGGGTGTTGACACGAGGCAGCCAGCGGCGGCGTTCAACTTTTCCAACGGCGGAGCGGTTAACAGCGAGGCCGGGGCGGGGCGATCCGAGTGAATCCGGTGGCAAGCAGCGCAGCCGGCGGACTGGAAAAGCTGGCGGCCGATCTCCTGTTGCTGGGGATCGACGATCCAGGGTTCATTTTCTGGCGCCGGGGACTCGCTTGCGCTCAGCAGGGCGGCTGGAATCTCCTGGCGCGCCATGCCTGGACCTTCCAACTGGAGCTGGAATTCGGCAGGTCCGCCGCGCTGAAAATAGGCGGCGCGGATCGGATGAGCGCCGCGCTGCAAATCGACGCGGACGGTTTTGGTCGTTGCGGCGCGCTCGCCGTCGTTGTCAACGACCAGTTCGCCGTCGATCCAGAGACGGCTGCCGTCGTCGCTCGTGAGGTGAAACGTGTAGGCGCCCGGGCGGTCGATCCGCAGATATCCCTCCCAAGTGAGAGCGAAATTCGATTTGTCGCGTTGCTCGCCCAGGGAGAAGGACGAAGCGCCACCCCGCGAGACTGGCTGCAACTGGGCGAAATTTGGAAGTTTGTTCCACTCGCCTTGATAGAGGCTAGCGACGAGGGGGGAAGGAGCTTTGGTGTCGCGGCAGAGGTAGCTGGCAATGTCCGTTGCCTCGCCCGGCGTGAGCTTCATGTGGGGCATCCGGCCGCCCGGGCGGACGGCGAGCGGGTCGAGCAGAAATTGTGCAAGTCCAGCGAGCGAGTATTTTTCGTGCAGCTTGTCGCTTAAGGGGACGGAATGGCGCCGCAGGTCGAGGGGGGCGGCCGCGTCGGAATCCGAATTACCGTCGCTCCCCGGAGCAGCGGAATCCTGACCGCGGCGCGGGGCGTGGCAGGCGACGCAGCCCACGCTGTGAAAGAGCGCCTCGCCACGCGCTATCGCCGCGGAATCGACCCCGGTGGGGGCATGCGGTGCGGTAGCCAGCGAGACCAGATAGTGAACCAGGGCCGCCGCTGCGGAGGGTTGTTGGGCGGCCGAGAGCACAGGCATGGTCGTGCCGGGTTTCGTGCCGTGGGGATCGGCAAGGAAGCGCTGCAAGTAGCGAGGGTTGGCGCGCCAAGCGACTTCGGCAAGGAGCGGCGCTGGTTTGGCAAAGATCAGTTTTGACGCTTGCTCGGGCGGGGAGTGGCAGGCAGTGCAGTTCAGTTCGCCGAGCAGCAACAGCCCGCCGCGAACGGCGTCGGCTTTTGGATCGCTGTAAAAACGATCAAATCCCGCGACGAAAGGATGCTCGATACGTGCGGGGGGCTCAGTCGGGCGACTTGGCGCGGGCGAGGACGGGGCGATCGGATTGGAGGAATCGGAAGCGGCTGGATCGGCCGCGCGAGCGATCGCCGCGCGAGGCGTCGCGGTGATATACCGGTGGACGGAAGCGATGAAAACGGCGGTAACCGCCATGAGGCCAACGGATCGCAGGGAGAGACCGCGCACGGGGTGGAATCCTTAAGGAGGGTAATCAAAGGGGGGTGGCGAGGCGGGAGGAAATCTGGCGGTGGCATTAGTCTAGTCAGCGCCAAGCAAGATTTCCAATCGAAGACAATTCGGGATTTTAGGGGCGTCGGGCGAGGTCGGCCGATGCGGGGCGGCCGGCGGCCGCGGCGGCATGGTAAATCTGACGGTTAGCCGTTAGGCTGCTCGTTCACTGAATGACTGGGGCGCCGGCGGCGAATTGATATGTCTGTTTGGCAACTTACGATTGTCTGCGCCAGCGCGGCGGTCGCCGGGGCGATCAATTCGGTGGCCGGCGGGGGGACGCTATTAACGTTTCCGGCCTTGACTTCGATCTTGCCGGCTAACGCTGCCAGTCAGGTGATTGCCAATGCGACCAGCGCGGTGGCTTTGTGCCCTGGTTCGCTGTCGGCGGCCTGGGGATACCGGCGGGAATTGGCGGTCGCGGAACGCTGGGCGTATTGGTTGATTGTGCCCTGCGTCTTGGGCGGGTGGTTGGGGGCATGGCTGCTGACTCAGGGCTCCCCCGAGGTCTTCGAGTCGTTGGTTCCCTGGCTGATCTTGTCCGCGGCGACGCTCTTTGCGCTGCAGCCGCAGATCGCCCGTTGGACGGGCATTGGCCAACCGCGGCAAACCCCCACTGCCGGCCGGTTGGCTGGCGTATTTGTGTTTCAATTCCTGGTGTCGGTTTATGGCGGCTACTTTGGGGCGGGAATTGGCATTTTGATGCTATCCGCGCTGTCGCTGATGGGGATTGGCGATATCCACCGCATGAATGGGCTGAAGACGCTGTTCGCGACTTGCATCAACGGAGTGGCGATCGTGAACTTCATTGCCCGCGGGGTCGTCGATTGGCGGTTCGCGATACCGATGATTGTGGCGGGGACTGCAGGCGGGTACGTGGGAGCACGGGTGGCCCGCTCAATGGATCGCAATCTGGTGCGGCGGATCGTGATTGGCATCGGGTTTTCGCTGGCTGCCTATTACTTCTACGGTCAGTGGCAGGATTAGGAACCGGGGGACCCGTGCCTGGCGGTTGAACGTGGGCAGGGCGTGTGTTCCGCAAGCTAAACTTGATGGATCCATCAAGTCGTTTCGATCGGAAGGGTTGGCACAATCGATACGAACCTTCCCAGTCGCCATATGTCTTGGTGTGCAGGGCTGCCGGGGGAGGAAACCGCATTGCGCTGGGCCGATTCTGGTTGGACCCTTGAAGGGGCATTTTTCGCCCACTAGACTGCTGGTTTGCCAAAATGGGAGTTGCTATGCGTCACGTGCTTTCCGCGGTGGTTCAAAACGTGCCTGGGGTGCTGGCGCACGTGTCGGGGATGTTGGCGTCGCGCGGGTACAACATCGACAGTCTGGCGGTCGGGGCGACGGAAGATCCGCAGTTCTCGCGGATGACGTTCGTCGTGGTGGGGGACGATCGCGTGTTGGAGCAGGTGCGGCGGCAGTTGGAGAAAATTGTCACGATCGTGCAGGTGGAGGATATCGGCTC
>JALHPA010000442.1 GCA_022842745.1 Pirellulales bacterium | reverse complement strand
CAGACGCTACTACGGATACTCGTCGACCCTGCAAGGCCCCGACCGCATTACCATCACCAACGGGCAGTACTATACCTGGTCCAAAGAAGATCGAGGCGTGCATGCCGCCTTCGACCGCTCCACAGGTCGCGCCTACTACCATGCCCATTTTCATTGACCGCGCACGACCACGTAGCGTGCCGTTTGTTGGCAAGGTCGCGTAGGATAGACTGATTGCCGACAAAGACGACGGAATCTCGCCGCGCGGCGGGCGGGCGGTGGGCCGGCGGCGGCGCTCGCGGTCGCCATCGCCGCGTCGGAACTGGATTCGTGAAACCGACTTCGCTTGAACCGCAATCGCTGGTCTTGGGTCGGCGAGCGCAGGATGCTCGCCTTAATTCAGTCTTATCCCAGTTACCCTCCCCAGAATGGAAACCCTCGCATGTCCCTTGCCACGTTGACCCTCCCCGAGTTCGACGACGAGATGGACCGCACCCGCGCGGTCCTGGCCGCCGTGCCCAAGCAATTCCTCGATTGGAAGCCCGCCGCCGCGGTCCGCTCCGTCGGCTGGAATGCCAATCACCTGGCCGAAATTGTCGGCTGGACCGCGGACATCCTCGCCCAAGACGAATTCGACCTCGCCCCCCCTGGCGGACCAAAATACGAAACGCCGTCGCTCGACAATCCCCAGCAGATCGTCCAGAAATTTGACGCCGCCCTGGCGGCTGCCCGCGCCCTCTTCGCGACGGCTTCCGATGAGAAACTGGCTGAAAATTGGACCATGAAAATGGGTGGGCAGCCCCTCTTCACCATCTCCAAAGGCGCTTGCATCCGCAAATGGGTGCTCAACCACACCATCCACCACCGCGCGATCCTCTCGATTTACCTCCGCATATGCGGGGTCGAAGTAACCCCCGTGTACGACGGTTGACGCGATCCACCGAGTGACGACAAATCCCCCCGGTCGCCTCCAACGAATCGCCCGGCGAGCCAATCCAGCAATCCAACCATGACAAAAGCCGAACGATTCTTCGCTCGCACCTTCCGCCCCTTTTTTCTCTTCACCGGCGCAGGGACTGCCCTCATTGGTGTTTATGCCCTACTCCCCTCGTGGGCCATGCCGAACCTTGCGAAGCTTCCCTATCTGCAGGAGTACACGATTATCATCCAACATTGGGGAATCATGGTCGGGCTGATGGGCCTGTTCATGATGGCCGCGGCGATCATTCCCCAGTGGCGATTACCCATCGTTCTCTACAGCGCCGTCGAGAAGTCCTTCATGGTCTGGCTTGTGCTTTCCAACGCCCACACCTCCTACGCCAACGGTTTCTGGATCCCGGCCGCGGTCGACGCCAGCGTCGTCGTTTACACCATCGCCTGTTTTTCCGTCTGCGGACTCCAAGTCCCATTGGCAGAGCAACGTATTCAAGAGGAATAGCTGGCCCGCGCGACGCTTGCAGCCTGTTGAAAAGTGCCATCGTGGCATTTTTCAATCGAGCCAAGTTCGCAGCAAGCTGCTCACGGCTCGCAAAAGCCCGGCTGAAAGGTTGTGATTTTGTGATCACATCCATGTGATCTCGCAGCTCGTTGAGTTCTTCAACCGGCTGCGAGTTCGACTGATCGCTCGAAGCTGCACGTCACCCTACCCATGCGAACCTACCACGCCACCACCTCCCTCCCAGCCGACGTCCATCGTGCCTGGCAGGTCCTGTCAGCGGTCGTCGATTGGCCCCGCTGGCTCCCCACCGTTACGTCCGTCGAGCCGCTCGACTCCGCCGAACTGCGCCCCGGCAACCGGTATCGCATCGTCCAACCGAAGCTCCGCCCCGCCGTCTGGGTCGTCGACTCGCTCTCCCCACCGCACGAATTTACCTGGTCGACCCGATCTCTCGGCCTCCAGGTGACCGGATCCCACGCCCTCTCCCCCACCGGCCCGGACTCCACGTCGCTTGTCCTCTCGATCCAGTTCAAAGGCCCCCTCTCACCCCTCGCCGTCGCCATCGGCGGCCGGCTCACCCAGGACTACCTCCACCGCGAAGCCAACTCCCTCCGCCAGGAGCTAGCCTACCGCGCATCCGGCAAGGTCTGACGCGGCGGACGTTAATCCCCGCGGTCCGCTGAACGGACAACCACGCAACTCGTCCGATTCCGTCCGGCCAATTGTGCCTTGCGGATCGCAGGCGCAAATGTTTCATTTGAATCGGATTGTCGAAGGCAATGTTGGGAGGTAAAAAAAGGTTCGGCGGCAGTTGCCATGGATCGTCGCTCCCACAAACCGCCAACTTGGAGGTGGAACCTCATGACCGGCCACGAAACGTCGTTGATCAGTCGACTGTGCGAGGCGGAAAACCCACGCAAATTTCTTGAATGGGAGGGCCAAGACGGCTATTACGTGACGACCTGTCGAATCTCGGCCGACGATGTTCCTGGTCTGATCGACATCGCCCTAAAATGGAGCGATGTCGACTGGACGCCCAACCCGATCCCACCGCGGACGGACGAGGAAATCGCCAGCCTTCTTCCCGTCACCGCTTGGAGAGCCTTGGCTGATCTACAGGCGGATGCGGCGGTCGAACCGCTCCTTCAGTTGCTGCGCGACTGCAACGATCCTCACGACGAATGGCTCGCCGACGATTTGCCGCATTTTTGCAGCAATATCGGCGAGCCAGCCATTCAGCCGCTGATCCCCCTGGCGGCAGATCCGAGTCTGAAAGAATTCGTCCGAACGATCGCCCTCCGGTCGCTCGGCCTCGTGGCCCGTAATCACCCAGGCACGCACGAGCGAATCGTCGGCTGCTTGACGGAAATCATGGCTCAAGCCGTCGAGGGTCACCGGACTTTCAATTCGCTGTTGCTTGAGGAATTGGTCGATCTGGGCGCCGTGCAAGCCGCCGAGCCGATCGAGCGAGCATTCTCCCGCAACCTGATCGACCATGGCATGGTGGGCGATTGGGAACAAGTCCGCCGAGAATTGGGAGTGGAAGGGTTGGGGCTGCCGATGCCCAAGAACCCCCATCATTCCGTCAAGATGCTTGATACCTCGCAGGGCGACGGCATTTTCTCCGATTTGCCCCTATTTGGATTCGAAGGCTTCGACGAACAGGACGCGAAGGCTTATTGCGACCGCGCCTACGACGAATTCTCCCAGTCGAGCGAAGGCCAGCATGTACTCGAGCGTCACGGCGGACTGATTTGGTCGGTCTCGTTCCTTCGATTCGGCCTCAATTATCTCAGCCAGGTCGTCGATGTCATGACGCTTGACAGCGTCCAGGAATATATCCTCGACTACGTGCCGAGAAAGGTTTCCACCGACGCGGACTCCGCGGCGTGGATCATCGACGAACTGGTTCATTTCTGGATGTTCTTGGATCGCGTTTACGCCCTACCCGAGGCAAAACTGATCGTCGGTTGGCTCAGCGCGGACGGCCGCATCCCGCGATTGCAGGAGGATCTGTCCGATCCTGCCAACTTCGGCCCGGCGAAGTCGCTGATCATGACCGGCCGGCGCCACGGCTACGACATGAGTTCCGCTGCCGAAGCGCAAGAATTCATCAAGCTCTACAATCAGTCGCTGATCGCAGCGCGACAGCCCCCCGCCCCCCCCGCCGCCCAAAAAAACCGCGTTGGCCGCAACGAGCCCTGCCCCTGCGGGAGCGGAAAAAAGTTCAAAAAATGCTGCGGCGGCCCTTCGTAAGGCGACCGGGCGGGCTGACGCATCCGGGACCTGGCCCGCAAACCCGAAAGTATTTCGCGACAATCCAGTCGCCGTGCAGTGGGTGCGGGGAGTGTTGCGCGGCCTGACCGATGGCGACGATGCGATCGTCGCCGGTAGTTCGACTGAACATGTTACTCTAACGGCCCGTTCTTTGAACGCCGATCAAGGCGCGGACCGCTTCGGGGAAGCAGCGGCGTCGTTTCCCTGCGGCCCCAGCAGCTCCGCCAGTACCGGCGTTAGCGCCTCCCCCCACACTTTGTACGCCGCTAGCGACAAGTGCAGACGGTCGGGCGACATTTCCTCTCGCAGCCGCCCCTCCTCATCCGCTAATTGGTCGTTGATGTTGA
>JALHPA010000441.1 GCA_022842745.1 Pirellulales bacterium | reverse complement strand
CCGAGGACGAATTGCTGGCGGTGGCCAGCGCGGTGGAAATCGCGTATTTCCTCGAGGCGCGCACGCAGCAGATCGCCGGGCCGTACGACGTGGGGCTGGTCGAGGGTTCGATCACCACCGGGCACGACGCCGAGCGGATTCGCGAGATCCGCAAGCAGTGCCGGTATTTGGTGACCATTGGCGCATGCGCCACTTCCGGCGGCATTCAGGCGTTGCGGAACTGGGCGAACGTCGATGACTTTATCGGGCAGGTCTACGCCAGCCCGCAGTACATCGACACGCTGCGCACGAGCACGCCGATCGGCGAGCACGTGATGGTCGATTTTGAGCTGCGAGGGTGCCCGATCAACAAGCGGCAGTTGGTGGAACTGGTGGCGTCGCTGGTTCATGGACGCCGCCCGCGCGTGCCGTCGTATAGCGTGTGCGTGGAATGCAAGCGGCGGGGAACGGTGTGCGTGGCGGTGGCGCGGGGGATCGCTTGTTTGGGGCCGGTGACGCAGGCAGGGTGCGGGGCGATATGCCCTGCGCATTGCCGCGAGTGCTACGGCTGCTATGGGCCGAAGGAGGCATCGAACCCGCAGAGCCTGAGCCGGCATTATCTGCAAGAGGGGGTTTCGAACGGGGAGATGGTCCGACTGTTGCGGAATTTTAACGCCTTCGCCCCGGCGTTCCGTCATGCCAGCGAGGACATGGGAACGGACGTCGGCTTTGCGGCGGCTGGCGATTCGCCACCTCGATAAGGAGCCGTATTGTGCCTGCCAATCGAACGTTTGAGGTGAAGGCGCTGTCGCGGGTGGAAGGGGAAGGGGCGCTGTACGTGCGACTCGAAGGGGATCGGGTTGAGCGGGTGGAGCTGAATATCTACGAGCCGCCGCGGTTTTTCGAGAGTTTTCTACGGGGGAGGAGCATCCACGAGGTTCCGGATATTACCGCGCGGATTTGCGGGATATGCCCGGTGGCCTATCAGATGACGGCGTGCCATGCGTTGGAGAAGGCGCTGGGGATCACCGTGACGCCGGAGATTCGCGCGTTGCGGCGGCTGCTGTACTGCGGGGAGTGGATCGAGAGCCATGCGCTGCATATTTACCTGCTGCATGCGCCGGACTTTTTGGGGTACGAGAGCGGCATCAGCATGGCGGCCGAACACCGGGAAGTGGTGGAGAAGGGGCTGCGGATGAAGAAGATTGGCAACGAGCTGTTGGAGATTCTGGGGGGCCGGGCGATTCATCCGATCAACGTCGCGGTGGGGGGCTTTTATAAGGCGCCCGATCCGCAGGCATTGCACGACCTGTTGCCAGAGTTGGAATGGGGGCAACAAGCGGCGCACGACACGCTGGAACTGGTGTCGCGATTCGAGTTTCCGGATTTTTCGGTGGATTACGAGTTCGTGTCGGTGCGGAATCCGAATGAATATCCGATGAATGAGGGACGGGTCGCCGCGAGCGGCGGCCTGGACATCGCGGCGGAGGAATACGAGAGCCACTTCGACGAGCGGCACATGCGGCACAGCACGGCGCTGCACAGCGTGCGGCTGCCTGGCGAAACGCCGTACCTGGTCGGACCGCTGGCGCGGATCAACCTGTGCTTGGACCAATTGCCGCCGCACGCGCGGCGGGCGGCGGACCGGTGCGGGGTCGACTGGCCGTCGCGAAACAATTTCCAGAGCATCGTCGCGCGGGCGATCGAGGTCATTGCTGCGTATGAGATCGCGATCGAGATCGTGCGGAATTATCGATCCGCGCCGAGCGAGAGCCGAGTTCCTTTCACGCCGCGGGCGGGGGAGGGGCGGCACGCGACGGAAGCGCCACGGGGGTTGATCTATCACCGCTATCGGATCGGCGAGGACGGACTGATCGCCGAGGCGAAGATCGTGCCGCCGACGTCGCAGAATCAGGGGCAGATCGAGAGCGACTTAAGAGCGTTTGTGCCGAGCGTGGTCTCGCTGGACGACGTTTCGGCGACGCGAAAGTGCGAGCATTTGATTCGCAACTACGATCCGTGCATCAGTTGCGCCACCCACTTTTTGAAATTGACGATCGATCGACAATAGGACGCGGTCGAGAGTTTGGTCCACGGATTCCGCCATGACAGTGCAAACGATCGAGTTGGGACGCGACCTGCGGGCCGAGCAACGGGCGGCGGCGGAGGCGTTTCGCCGCGCGCGAACCGCCCAAGGGACGCTGGTGGTGCGGCTGATTTCTTCTCCGGGGAGCGGGAAGACCACGCTGTTGGAGGCCACGGCCCGGCAGTTGGGGAGCGAGCGACCGGTGGGGGTGTTGGTGGGGGACGTGGAGACCGACCGCGACGCGCAGCGGCTGGCCCAGTACGCCCCCAGTGCTCAGATTACGACGGGGGGGGCATGCCATCTGGAAATTCCGCTGGTGGAGCGGGCGCTTGCGCGGCTGCCGGGAGGGAGGATGGATTTCTTGTTTATCGAGGACGTGGGGAATCTGATTTGCCCCGCATCGCACGACCTGGGGGAGCATTTGCGGGTGATCCTGTTGAGCACGACCGAGGGGGACGATAAGCCGGGCAAGTATCCCAAGGCGTTCCGGACGAGCCATGTGCTGGTGCTTACCAAGCTCGATTTGCTCCCGTACGTGCCGTTTTCCTTGGCGGCGGCGGAACAGGACGCGCGGCGGGTGCAGCCGGAGCTGAACGTGCTGACGCTGTCGGCGCTGACCGGGCTGGGCGTGCCGGAGTGGTGCAGCTTTCTATCTCGCCGGCGGTCGGAAATGGGGGAGGCGAGAGATCCGAGCGGGGCGGGGGTTTAACTGAGCGCCGCACGTGCAGCAATTCGCAAATGGAATCGAGCGGGAAGCGTGCCGCGATCGGCTACGGGATGGAGATTTGCGCGAATCGGAGGCAGCCGGCCGGCGGCTGTTGCTGAGCGGCGGGGTGCAAGGACATGGCGTGCGGCCGGCAATTTACCGGTTGGCGACGGAGTTGGAGTTGAGCGGGACGGTGGCGAATACGCCTAAAGGGGTGGAGATTTTCGTGGGGGGGGAAGCGTGGCGATTGGCGGAATTTGAGCGGCGGCTGATCGGCTCACTGCCGAATGGCGCGCGGCCGGAGCGGATTGAGGCGGAATCCGCGCCGCCATTGGGCGAGGCGGGATTTGTGATTGTCGTCGAGTCGGGGGAGGGCCGACTGGCGACGCCGCTGCCGGTCGATTTGGCGGTCTGTCCGGAATGCGCCGCGGAATGCCGGGCGCCAGACGATCGCCGATTCGGCTACCCCTTGGGAAGCTGCACTCGCTGTGGTCCGCGGTTCACGGTGATCGAACGGATGCCCTTCGAGCGGCGAGACACGCCGCTGGAAACGTTTCCGTTGTGCGAGCGGTGTTCGGAGGAGTATACGGACTCGAGCGACCGCCGGTTTTTTGCGCAGACGACAACCTGTCCGCGGTGTGGACCGGGAGTATTTACATTTTCCAATCTGGCGGTTGCCGCGGGGGTTCAGAGACAGGCCAACGGAATCGAAGCTGCCGCGGCTCTGTTGCGGGGGGGGGGAATTGTCGCCATTCGCGGATTGGGGGGATATCAATTGCTGGCCGACGCGACCAGCGGGGAGGCCGTGGCCCGGCTGCGGCGGCTCAAGCGACGCCTGGCCAAACCGCTGGCGGTGATGGTGGAATCGGCAGCGGCCGCTCGGCGGATGGCCGAGCCGACGGAGGCGGAGTTGGCGGCATTCGACGACCCGAGCGGGCCGATTGTGCTGATGGAAATGCGCCACGACGCGCCGCTGGCCCGTGAGATTCAAGACGGTCTGAAGACGGTGGGTTTGATGCGCCCGACCACTCCCTGGCATGTGCTGCTGGCCGCGGCCTGCGGGCCGTTGGTTTGTACGAGTGGCAATGTCGAAGGGGAGCCATTGGAATACGAAACGAGATCGGCAGAGCGGAAATTGGCCGGGATTTGCGACCTGACTCTGCACCACGAACGGGAGATCGTTCGGCCGATCGACGACAGCGTGGTGCGGGTGATCGCTGGGCGGAGGGTCACGATCCGGCTGGCTCGAGGGCTGGCCCCATTGCGTCTGGC
>JALHPA010000440.1:813-4054 GCA_022842745.1 Pirellulales bacterium | reverse complement strand
GGCGGCCAACGAACGGGAGGGCCAACTCGAAGGCGGGGTTGAAGCGTTCGATGTGGCCGACCTGGAGCAGGGCCTGATGTTTGCGGGCGGACTCGACCAGGGCGGCAGCCTGAACGGGGTCCAGTGCGAGGGGCTTTTCCATGAGCACATGGATGCCCCGTTCCAGCAGGGCCAGGCCGATGGCGTGGTGGTAGCGGGTGGGGGCGGCGACGATGGCTGCGTCGATGCGCGGCAGGAGGTCGCGATAGTCGGCGTAGGGGACGCCGCCGCACTCGGCGGCGACGGCGGCGGCGGCTTCGGCCAGGGGATCGGCGATGCCGACCAAGTGGACGCCGTCCAATTCACGAATCAGCTTGGCGTGGAAGCGGCCCAGGTGCCCTGCGCCGATGATCCCGAGGCGAATGGTCATAATAATGGAATGGGTGGGTTGGCCCCTGGGGCCGCGGCGAGAACTTGGGCCGCCGCGGCGGGATGGAAGTCGATCAGGCGGCGCGGCGCAATTCGCGCGAGCGGCCGTGTTTGCCGGATTGCTGTCCTTGAATGAAATCCAATAGCTCGTTGACCTGGGGCACTAGCTGGTCGTTGCCGCGGAGGATCTCGCGGGCGTGATCCAGGCCGACCTTGGCCCGGTAGATCAGGCGATGGGCTTCGGCCAGGCAGTGGATGGCTTCGGGGGAAAAGTTGTTGCGCTTGAGGGCGACGACGTTGATGCAGCGGGGGCGAGCCGGCATGCCTTCGCAGAGCATGAAGGGGGGGACGTCGTGGAGGACGCGGCTCAAGCCGGCGGTGAAGGAGTAGCCGCCAATGGTGGTGAAATGGTGGACGGCGACCGCTCCGCTGAAAGCGGCATGGTCCTGGACGCGGACGTGGCCGCCGAGCAGGACGGCGTTGGCCATGAAGATATGGCTGCCCAGGCGGCAATCGTGGGCGATATGGGAGCAGGCCATGAGGAAGTTGTGGCTGCCGAGGGAGGTGATGCCTTCCTCTTTCTCGGTGCCGCGGTTGATCGTGACCGCTTCGCGGATGATGTTGTGGTCGCCGATGACGACGCAGGTGTCGGTGCCGCGGTAGCTGATGTCTTGGGGATGCCCGCCGATGACGCAGTTGGGAAAGATGTGGTTGTGTTCGCCGATGTCCACGCGGCCCATGAGGGTGACGTTGTTTTCTAGGCGGGTGCCGCGGCCGATGCGGACCTGGGGACCGATGACGCAAAAGGGGCCGATTTCGACGTCGTCGGCGATTTCGGCGCGGGGGTCGTTGGTGACGTTGTCGGCGACGAGGGGCATGGCGCGCTCCCGCGGAGGTCTAAAGCCCGGTTGGGGGAAACGGATGGGTGGAATTGAGTTGGATTCGCGTCTGGGGCTTGCGGCGGCAGTATTGTTGTGGGCTGGAAAATCAGGCCGACTTGCGGCGTCCACAGACTTTTTCCGCTTCCGTGAGCAGGGCTTTGGCCATTTCGGCGTTCAGCCGGTGGCCGCTTCTATGGGCGATGAAATGGCCGACCACGTCGCATCCGGCGAGGGACAGGTCGCCGATGAGGTCGAGGACCTTGTGGCGGACGCATTCGTCGGGAAAACGCAATTCGTTGTCGATCGGCCCCAGGTCGTCGAAGACGAGCAGGTCGCTGAGGGACGCGCGACGGCCGAGGCCCTGTTCCAACAGCCAGTCGGCTTCGCGCTTGAGCATGAAGGTGCGGCAGGAGGCCAATTGCTCGCGAAAGACGGAGGGAGTGATCGTGAGCTGGCAGGTCTGGCGGCCGATGGGGTTGTCTGGGCCGTAGTCCAGGCGGTAGCGGACGGTTAGCCCGGGGGCCGTCGCGGGGCGGGCCTCGATCCAGACGGAGTCGTCTCCCAGGCGGGTGACGTCGCGGACGATCAACTGGTCGCGGAGGGCGTTTTGGGTTTGGATGCCTGCGCGGTCGATGGCTTCGACGAAGGCCTGGCTAGAGCCGTCAAGTCCGGGCATTTCGGGACGGTCGACCCAGAGTTCGCAGTTATCGATCTGCAAGGCGGCGAGGGCGGCGAGGACGTGCTCGACCATTTCGACGCTGGCCTTGCTGCGGGTGAGCGTGGTGCGGCGCGGGACCTCGATGCGGTGGGCGACGAGGGCGGGAATTTTCGGAGCGCCGGGGAGATCGGCACGGACGAAGAGGATTCCGGTGGAAGGGGGGGCGGGGCGAAGTTCGACCCGCACGTCTTGCCCGCTCCAGTAGCCGACTCCGGCGACGGCGACCGGCTGGGCGAGGGTCCTCTGTTGTCTTTGGGTGTGGATCAAGGGGGGAGGGAGCTGACTGGGTGGATCTGGGAGCGTGAATCGAACCGCTGGGTGCGGTCGCGGCGGAGGTCGCGGAAATCGGCTTAAGCGGACGCGCGGCCCAGGGCGAGGGGGGTCGCCCCTCGCCCCGTGGCGCGGCGGACGATGGGACGATTAGCGGGGCTTGACGCCGACGGGACCGGGGCGTTCGGAGAGGCCGGCGGCGCTGCGATTGAGGTCGTTGAGGACCAGGCGGGTGATGTCGAGGGCCGGGTCGACGTAGACGATCGGTTTGTTGATGCCGCGGAGGATGTCGTTGCGATCCTCGGAATTGACCGGTTCGCTGGCGTAGCGGAGGACGAGGTGGATGTTGTGCTTGGTGGCGAAGACGCGGACGGCGTCGTCCAGCTCGCGGTAGACCTGGTAGTAGATTTTGCTTTCTCGTTCGAGGAAGTCTTTCTTTTGGAGCTGGGTTTTGACCTGGAACTTGGACTGGGCCTCAGTCGCCGCGGTGAATTTGGTTTTGTACTCGGGGGAGTTGGGGTTGAGCTGTTTGATCTCTTCGTCGAGGGCCTTGAGGCGGGTGTACTCGACTTTGAGATCGGCTTCGACGGCGTCGACCTCTTTTTTCATGCGGTCCATCATGGCTTTGAAGCGGGCGTGCTCCTTAAAAACGATGGAGACGTCGACGACGGCGATGTTGTGGCCGTTGGGCCCGGCGGCGGAGACTGCCGAGAGGGGACAGAGCAGACTCGAGCCGACGAGAATGGCCGCGAAGGCGGCCGGATGCAGCGACTTCTTCACGTGCAGCACTCCTTGCTTGGGGGCGATGGATCGCGACATATCGCGGGGGCGGCGGAAATCCGTTCCGGCCACCGGTGGTTTGGCGGCGCCTTGACTGGGCGCCAAAATTGAGGCGGTATTGTGCCGAGAGGGGCGATGTGCGTAAAGGTCAAAAAAAGGCGGGGATTTTTGACGTTTTGCGCGG
>JALHPA010000440.1:0-803 GCA_022842745.1 Pirellulales bacterium | reverse complement strand
CAAAGAATCGCTTGAAGATACGAAATGGCCGAGAGTTTGGCAGCGGAAAGGGTGGGGTCGAGGAAGCGGGGCGGCGAATTGGGGGACTCGGCGAGAATTGCAGCGTGGCTGGCTGCTTTTTCTGCATACAGCTTTCTTGCGTTCCCCCCAAGGGAAGGGTAACAATAAGCCCTGAAGGACGGAAGCCGGAGGGGCTGCGGGGAACAATGGCCAGCAATGGCAGGCGAATTATTGCGGTTCGGCTTCCATTCCTGAGAGTTGCCTATATACCGAATCCGATATACAATTCAGTGCCGTTGGAGGGCCTCTGGGATGGCGAAATTACGACCGGCGACCAAGGTACCACCCGGTCGGAAGCCGCTGGTATGGCTGCACGGTGAGATCAAGACGCCTCCGTTCACCGCGGAAGGTCGTCAGGAAGCAGGTCTCCTCTTGGGGCTGCTGCAACATGGCGAGCGACTGGGGATGCCCCAAGCGGAGCCGTTGCCGAATGTCGGTCCCCGCTGTGCCGCGTTGCGAGTTCGCGACGCGGATCACAATTGGCGGATCATGGTACGGATTGACGCGGATGCCGTGCTAATCCTGGAAGTGTATGCCAAGAAGACCAAAACGATTCCGCACGAAGTCATTGCACGTTGCCAGCAGAGGATGAAACAGTATGACGCCGCCGTCAAAGAAGCAAAGAAGCAATCGGGGAACTGAGGCCAGTATGATCGGCTCGAGAAAACGGAAAGCACTTGTTGCCGCCGGCTGGAAAATGGGCGATGCCGCCGAATTCGTCGGTATGAACGACGAAGAACGCC
>JALHPA010000439.1 GCA_022842745.1 Pirellulales bacterium | reverse complement strand
TTGGCGTCCTGGCTGGGACGGACCATCTCGACCAGTTCGGCCGGATTGTCGACAGCCGGGGAAAGGGCAGCGGCAAAGCGCCGCTTGAGTTCGGCCAATACGTTCATCGTGAAGGCATCCCGCCTTGACTGGGGGCAATCCGGATCGGCCACAGGTCGCCGATGCTCACTGGGGAGAGTGGACCGTCAAACCGGGATCGCGCGAAACGCGAATGGCGTCTCCCCACAGCTCTTCCAGGGCGTAATATTCCCGCGACTTTTCGTCGAACAGGTGGACGACCACGTCCCCGTAGTCGAGCAGCACCCATCCCCCTTCGGCGTACCCTTCCAAGCCCAATTTGCGATCGCCGAGCGTCTGTTTGACTACCTGCTCGATCTCGTCGCTCATGGCGTGCAACTGGCGCAAGCTGCCGCCGGTCGCCAGGACGAAATAGTCGAACACGGGAGTCAACCGGCGCATGTCGAGAACGACGATTTCTCGCCCTCGATTTTCTTCGGCCACGCGGGCCGCCGTCAGAGCCAGTTGCAGGCTCCGTTCCCGACGATCCGCCGTCTCCGCCGCACGGCCAATGATGGAGGTTGCCAAATTGTTCCTCGTAGCAGGATGAAAGATTCCTTGGGGCCCGGCTTCCCAGACTGTAACTCGGTCTTACGAACCCCTTTATTTTAGCTGGCCGCCGTTGGCAATCCAGTGGTCGCAAACGGGTCGAATTCTACAATGACCGGGTCGGCAGCGCCGGGGTTCGCGGGCGGGCCGCAAAAACGGCCGTCTCCCGCAGCGGTGCAACCGACGTACCGGCAGCCGCTTCGCCCGGTTTGCCCCGGCTAGCGAAAACTATTCTCCGAAAGCAGTGAATCAGGAGGGAAACATGGCGGATTGGTTGGAGGAAGGGGCCGCGGCGCCCGATTTCACGCTGTCGGACGCCGAGGGAAAGAGAGTCAAGCTCTCGTCCCTACGCGGCAAACCGGTCGTGTTGTACTTCTATCCCAAGGACGACACGCCGGGCTGTACCAAGGAAGCCTGCGCCTTTCGCGACCGGCAAAGCGAGTTGAAGCAGACGGGCGCGGTGGTGCTTGGGGTCAGCCCCGACACCTCGGAGAGCCATGCCCAATTCCGGGACAAATACCAGCTCAATTTTCCGCTGCTGGCCGATCCGGACCACGCGGTGGCCGAGAAATACGGCGCTTGGCGGGAAAAGAACATGTACGGCAAGAAGTCGATGGGTATCCAGCGCAGCACGTACCTGATCTCGCCTGAGGGAAAGGTCGCCAAGCTTTGGAGAAGCGTCAAGGTGGATGGGCACGACGAGCAAGTCTTGGGCGCGCTCGCCGGCCTGGGAAAAGGGACGTGACGCGCGCCCCGTTCGTGCCGCATTATGACATTGGACTAGGGATCATCCGACGTTCTTGTGATCGCGCGTCCGGAATGAAGCCCCCGTTTTCAGTCCGAAGACGAAGAGCACCAGCGCCACCGCCCCCGCAAAGAACAGCGTGTCCCCTGGCACGCGCAGCCAGCGGAACGTTTGCAAGAGATCGGTCTGCATGAATTCGCTGCTGCGCGCGTACCAGTAGCCGCGATCGACCGAGGCCCAGGTCTGCAGCAAGCCCACGGGCAACAAGCTCAGCACGCACATCGCGAATAGGCCGATATTCAAGCTCCAGAACGAGAATCGGAGCAGACCGTCCTTCCATTCGCGGCCGGGGATCAGTACCCGCAGGCAAAGCAACATCAGACCGATGCCCAGCATTCCATAGACGCCAAACAAGGCCGCATGGGCATGCACCGGGGTGGTATTGAGACCCTGCATGTAATACAGGGCAATCGGCGGATTGATCATGAAGCCAAACAGGCCCGCTCCGACCATGTTCCAGAAAGCGACGGCCACGAAGAAGTAGATCGGCCACTTGTAGCGGCGCAGCCATTCGGTCTGCCCGGCCAGCCGTAGGTTTTCGTTCGCTTCGAAACCGACGAGCGTGAGCGGGACGACTTCCAGCGCGCTAAACACCGCGCCAAAGGCGAGCGCTACGGTCGGCGTGCCCGAAAAATACAGATGGTGGCAGGTCCCGATGATACCCCCCGCGAGAAACACCGTAGCCGACAGGAGCGAGGCCGCGGCGGCAAAGGCCGGACGGATCAGGCGCAAACGCATGAAGACGAACGAAATCACCGTGGTGGCAAACACCTCAAAAAATCCTTCCACCCATAGATGGACCACCCACCAGCGCCAATATTCCACCATCGAGAGGTGCGTATGGCGTCCCCAATTCAGCCCCGCGCCGTAGAACAAGGCGATTGCGGCGCTCGAGACCGCCAGCAGGGCGACCAAGGGTTTCGATTCTCCTTTCCCCCGCAGCGCAGGAAGCAAGGCGCGAACCATTAAGGCCAGCCACAGCAACAGGCCGATCATCAGGACGATCTGCCAGACACGACCGAGGTCGACGTATTCGTAACCTTGATGCCCGAGGTAGAACGACTGGCCGTCGGTAAGGTGGTTGTGGACGCTGAGCCATTCGCCTGCGAGCGAACCGACAACCAGGATTAAGAGGGCGGCAAAAAGCACGTTGACGCCCAAGCGCTGTCCGGCCGGTTCGACATTGCTGACGAGGGGACCGATGAACAGCCCCGCGCCCAGCCAGGCCGTGGCGATCCAGAACAGTCCCATTTGGATGTGCCAAGTGCGGGCGACGCTGTAAGGAAGCCAATCCGACAGGGGAAATCCGTAAAGGCCGTCCCCTTCCACGCCATAGTGGGCGGTCACGACGCCGAGCAGCATTTGGACCAGGATCAGTGCCGCCACAACCCAAAAGTATTTGACCGTGGCCCGCTGGGAGGGGGTCGCCTGCCAGTCGACGAGGGGATCGTCGGATGGCGGAATAGGTTCGGATTCGGCGCGGCGAGAGGCATGCCACCACACGAACCCGGAGATGCCTGCCAAAAGCAAAATGATGCTGACGCCGGTCCAGACCACGTTTTCCCCGCTCGGCCGGTTGTTGACCAACGGCTCGTGGGGCCAGTTGTTGGTATAGCTAATCGTATCGCCGGGGCGATTGGTGACCGCGGACCAGGAGGTCCAAAAGAAAAACGCCGCAAGCTTGCGCACGCGGTCGGGGTCGGGAACCGTTTGCGGTGGGATCGCGTAATCGGCATTGCCGGCGGTGAATATTTCGGCGTAGTGCGCCAGGTTGGCTCGGAAGGCATCTTCCCGCACGGGGTCAATCGTAATCTGGCCCGTGGCCGGATCGTAGGTATTCGTTCGCAGGTTCTCGGAAAGCCGACCGACCAATTGGGCTTGTTGCTCCGGGCCGAGGCGGTCGAAAACCTGCTGGAAATCCTGCTGCGCCCAGCGGTCGAGAATGAACACGGCCTCACGGTGGAGCCAGTCGGCGCTCCAATCCGGGGCGACATAACTGCCGTGACCCCAGATCGAGCCGACTTCCATGCCCCCCATGGACTGCCAGACATTCTGACCGGCGGCGATTTCCCCCTTGTCGATCACGACTTGGCCGCTGGTAGTGACCACCTGATCGGGAATGGGGGGCATTTCCTGGTAGATGCGCGTTCCGATCCAGCCGAGCACGGCAAACGAAACCACCATGACGGCAACAAATCCGAGCCACAATCGCTTCATCGTTTTCTCGCGTGTTTGGAGGTGGGGGCGCGGGCTGGACCGGGCCGGACATTCTCGTCCGGTCCCGTCCACAGCGGACAGTCGGCCAACGAGTCGCGGCGCTCGCACTGGCGAATGATGCGCTGTAGCGATCGGGACATTTGGCGGAGCGAGGCGATTTTGGTTTGAATGTCGGCCAATTTGTGCTCCGCCCGCTGGCGGACGTGGAGGCAGCGGGTCGTGGTGTCGAACCACAGCCCGAGCAGTTCTTTGATTTCCGCCAGGGTGAATCCGAGATCCTTCAGCCGACGGATGAGCGACAACCGGGCCACGACGGTATCGTCGTACTGCCGGTATCCCGAAGGACGCCGGAGCGGGGGCGCCAGAAGCCCTTGTCGTTCGTAGTAACGGATCGTTTCCACTCCCACGTCGGCCTGCCTCGCGATCT
>JALHPA010000438.1 GCA_022842745.1 Pirellulales bacterium | reverse complement strand
CGACTACCTGGGCGTTTTGACCTCGAACCTGGCCGAAGGTGGCGATCCCCTCAAGGTGAACGCCGGCTCGTGCGCCACACACGCGGCGCTGACGACCCAGGCCGACCGGGCTTTGTGGTTGGCCGACAATCTCTTGAAGAAGGGTTACAGCACCAATTACATGACCACCTGGTTCTTCTCGCGGACCGCTCCCAAGCTGCAGACGGACTCCGCGACCGCGAATGAACTTAAACTGGTCTACGACACGACGGCCGTGGTCCCGGCCAACCGGATCAAGGGTTTGAATGGAACGCTGGGCGCTCTGACCCGGAACGCGGTGGACCAATCCTACCACAGCTCTTCGGTCATTCCGATCTTCGGCGATTCCAACGTGGGCGATGCCCGAGAAGCGTTTCTGCGAGAATCGATTGTTGGTCAGGACGGAGCCGTTGTACTTCCTTCCGGTATGCGGACGGTTGAGAGCTACAGCGATGGTCCTTGCTTGCGAACAGCGAGCACCACGAAACTGTTGTCGTGGGGAACGACCGACGCCGCCACGGTCTTGGCCCACCATCTCAATACCCAGACCGGTGCGATTCTGACGAGCGTTTTTCGTGATGAACAGGGCGTGACCGGAGTTGCCCCGCTGGCTAACACCGCGACGAACCACCTACAGGACTATCGCGACTTCGGTCCGGTCCACGGTGGCGGCAAAGGCGGGTCGTGCAACATGTTGTTCGCGGACGGCTCGATCAAGAGCTTCAGCGATACCACCGGCGACGGATTCTTGAATCCCGGATTTACGATTCCCGCTGGCGCCGATCCGAGCGGTACCGGTTATGCCAGCAGCGTGAACGAGCTGCCGGAAGCCCAGATCTTCTCGGGCGTGTTCCTGCAGAAGAGCGCGTCCTACAAGGACAACTTGGACCAGTAGTCCTTCGGCGGAGCGATGTGTGGATATGACGGCAGCCCGGGGCGAGCGCGTGCTCGCCTCGGGTTTGTCCGCGCATGGAAGAGGCAATTTGGCGATAAAATTCCTGCGGTAAACGTGATTTCCCTTTCGCGGTTCCCGTGGGAGACGGAATCGATTTTCTTCGCTAAGGACGGCTAAAATGGGGCAGTAGGGGCCAAGCGGACACATCGATGAGGTTTCGTTTGAGACTATCGGCACGGGACGAACGACGCCTGGCGCATGCGGAAACTCGAGCATGGCGGCACTGCGGCGCTGTGGCGGCCGCGCTGTTGTTCGTCACCGGCTGCGACGGCTGCGGAAGTCCGGTGCTGCCTCCAGGGCGAAAAGTAGTCGACGAGTATGGCCCGTCCGACCGCGCCGCGGCCGTCTCGACCGCGGCGGCAAAGGCCGCGGCAGGCGTTATGCCACCCAAATCGCAAGACGAAATCGAGCAGGAAAAGGCACGTCTAGAAGCGGCGAAACTGAAGGCGAAGCTGGAGAGCACCGCGCCTCCGGCGGCTCGTCCGCGCGACGTAGCGGCCTGGACGCATGAGGACATGCGGTCGGCGAAGCGCGATCGGGACGTGCGGCTGCTGCAAGCGGTCTTCTTTTTGGGCACGCCGGGGGAAAAAGCGGAGGAGAACGCCAAGCTGCTGGTCGAGCTGCTGCGGGTGGATACGATCGCCGCCGCGGCGCCCGCCGCGGTCGGCAATCCAGACGACGAGGAGTACGTTCCCCCGCCGGTAAGCCCTAGCGGGGTTGTGGTGCGAGAACTGATTCCCGGTCTGGCGCGCGCGATCGCTTCGGCCCTGGCGACGAACAAAAGCCCCACCGCGCGGCGCGCAGTCAAGGAAATCCTGTTGGGCAAGCTGACAAGCGATTCCGATGATCGCCAATTCACCATCACCACCATCAAGGCGATGGTGGACAACCCCGACGCGGAATACGAGGCCATGCTGGCGGCGGTGTTGACCAACCCCGAGCGGCTCCGCGAGTCGGGCGCGCCCGGGCTAAGTGCTGAGACGTTGCAGCAAGAGACCGTGAACCTGTTGCGCGGCACGGCTTCCGCGGAGATGCGGGCCAAGGCAGCAATGCATTTGACCAAGCCGTCGGTCCCGCCTGGACACGCCGAGCGGTTGCTCCCGCTGGTCAGCGATCCGACGCCGCGGGGGGTCGCCGCGCAGTCGATCCTGGCGGTGTCGCCGGACTACGACTTGCAGAACCGGCTGAGCTTCCAGCGCAATTTGACACGGTACGCGAAACAGGTAGCGGACGGGCTTATGGGCGTGCCAGACCGGTTGCTGACAGGGGACGATGAGGAAGGGGTGCAATCCGCGGCCCAGTTGACCCAGGCACGGCAGGAGGAGAATTACCGACTGGCGGAGCAGTTGTGGAGCCAGCGATTCGTGGAGGCGCTGGCGGCGCGGGTGGGGGGGCTCAACGGGCTGATCGACGACGCGGATCTCTTGACCATCGCGACGAGCATTCCGAGCGATCCGGTTCGTGCGGCGTTGTACAAACAGTTGCAGGCCAATTGGCAGGAAGGCGAGGCGCTGAGCCGCGCGCCGCAGTTCAGCGCGGCGTTGCTGCGCGATCCGGGAATGTTGGCGGTATATAAAAGCCTGCCGCGGGAGGACTCGACAACGGCACGAGGCAAACGGCCGGCCAACGAAAATTCCCCCGCGGCGCAGAAAGCCGCGCGCGAGCGGAAGGCGAAGCAGGCTTGGATGTCCTCGAGCGCGACCTTGGTGACGGCGCTGTGCCGCCGGTTTGAAGCGGCGGCCGCTATCTCTCGGGGGCGCGGCGGAGCGACCCGCTCAACATCGCCGGGAACGCTGAAATCTGCCGACGATTTCGACAAGTTGATCGACGAGCAGTCGGGCGGAAAATCGACCGCCGACGGTTCCGACGGGGCAGGCCGAGGCAGGGGCACGTCGCTGAGGATGCCGTTTTCGCTGCCAGAGGGGAGCAGGATTTTGGCCACGCACCACGTCCTGTGGCCGGAGGATCTGGATGGCCGGACGACGGCTCATGCCAGTCCATTGGTGATTCACTACGCGCGGATTACCCTGGAGGGGCAAGGGGCGAAGACGATCGGTTTTTTTGAGAATCAGCTCAAGAAAGCCGAGCAGCACCCGCTGGAGAACGGCCGCTGGATCGATAGCCTGACGCAGCCGTCGCCCGGCAAGCTGCGGTCCGTGGATGTGCTGGTGACGCGGGCGCATGCCTTTGACGCCGACGGGGCCCCTTTGACCGCGAGCCGGAGTCAGGCGAACGAGAAGCTGTTTATCGATATTTTGTGGATCGAGATCGCGGACCCGACCTGAGCGCTGGGCCTGGCCTGGCCGCGCTTCCCACCTGAATTGCCTGCCTGCCGCAATCGGCTCCTGCCATGATCGCCCCGATGGACACCGCCGCTCCCCCGACGTTCGACCCCTACCACAAATGGTTGGGCATTCGGGATTTTCGCTCCGCGCCGAACCATTACCGGCTGTTGGGGCTGGAGCTGTTTGAAAACGACGAGGACGTGATTCGCGAAGCGGCCAGCCGGCAGACCGTGCATCTGAAGAACTACCGGGCGGGGCCGCACAAGAAACTCTGCGAGCAGATTCTCGAGGAACTGGCCCACGCGAAGGAAACGCTGCTCGACGAAGCAAAAAAAACCAGCTACGACCGGACGCTGCGGACGCAGTTGGGATCGCGCGGCGGCGAGGGGTCGCGCCGCGGCGAGCGGGGAGTTGCGGCGACGATTCCCACGGGAACGATCGAGTGCCCCGGCTGCGGGGTCGAGAACTCGACGGCGCGGCAGTTTTGCTCCGGGTGCGGGCTGCGGCTGTGGGAGCCGTGCATCCAGTGCGGCGAATTGAACCTGGCGACGGAGAAGCACTGCGGCTCGTGCGGGGGCAATCTGGCCCAGCAGTTGGAGCAAGCCCGCGAGTCGCTGAAGGCCAAATTCAGCCAGGCGGCGGAACTGCGCGAGGATTATCGCCATGCCGAGGCGATCGACCTGCTACACGCGGTCGAGGTGCCGGACCATTCGGCGCTGGCCAAGTACCGCGGGCGTTTGACCGACACCTTGGCGAAGTTGCAAGAGGACATTTCCCGCGCCGAAACGCTCCGCGAAGACGCGA
>JALHPA010000437.1 GCA_022842745.1 Pirellulales bacterium | reverse complement strand
AAGCGGGGCTGGATCGGCTCCTCTCGGACGTTTCCCGGCGGCGGCGTTTGGTCGAGGCGGCGTTTGCCGCCGCCGGCCAATTCTCCGCGCGGTCCGTGGCGGCACTGCTGCGGCAACACCTGGATGCGGTCTCGACGCGGCCGCAGGGGGAATCTCGGCCGATTCCGCAGGAAGTCGCCAGTTGATGGAATTCGTTCCCGGTTCAGAGAGCGACTAAACGCATATGTGTGGCATTTGTGGCCTTGTCTTTCGCGATCCCCGCGTGGCGCCAGCCCGGGAGACGCTTGCGCGCATGGCCGCCACCATCCGTCACCGCGGACCCGACGATCAGGGGATCGAAGTCCTCGGTTCCGCCGGCTTGGCCCACCTGCGATTGTCCATCCTCGATCTATCGCCGGCCGGCCACCAGCCGATGTCGAACGAAGATGGCACGGTCTGGATCGTATTCAACGGCGAAGTCTACAACTTTCCCGAACTGCGCAAGGACCTCGAATCCCGCCACCATTTCCGCTCCCACACCGACACCGAGGTGCTGATCCACCTCTACGAGGAGCGCGGGCCGGCCATGGTGGAACTCTTGGACGGGATGTTTGCCTTCGCGATCCTCGACACCAACGCACAGCGGCTATTCCTGGCCCGCGATCCCTTCGGCATCAAGCCCCTGTACTACGCGCTCGACGATCGTCGATTCGTGTTCGGTTCCGAGATCAAAGCCCTGCTGGCCTCGGGCGAAGTATCGAGGGATCTCGATCCCGGCGCCTTGAACGACTTCTTTGACTTCCATTGGATCCCAGCCCCCCGCTCCATTTTCTCCCAGGTCCGCAAGCTCCCCCCTGCGCACACGCTGGAGATCGATTTGCGCCGCTGGACCTCGAGCATCGCCCGCTACTGGCGTCCCGAATATCGCCCTGAGCAAGGCCGCTCGCTCGACGATTGGGCGGACGAAGCCGAGGTGGTGCTCAATCGCTCCGTCGCGGCGCAAATGGTCTCCGACGTCCCCCTGGGGGCATTTCTCAGCGGGGGTATCGACTCCTCTCTGGTCTGCCGCGGGGCTGCTTTGGCCTCCCCCCAAGCGCTGCGCACCTTTACGATCGATTTTGAAGACAGCAAATTCTCTGAAGCCCAATACGCCCGCCAAGTGGCCGACGCGCTCCACACCGAGGCCATTTTTCGCACGGTACAGGCGGGGTCGCTCGATTCGCTCGGTCCCCTGGCCGAATTCTACGACGAGCCATTCGCCGACAGCTCCCTGTTGCCGACCTTCGCGGTCAGCCGCGTCACCCGCGAGCACGTGACGGTCGCCCTGTCCGGCGACGGCGGAGACGAGCTCTTCAGCGGCTACTGGCACTACTTCCTGGCCAGTCGCCTCAGCCGCCTGGACCGCGTCCCCACCGCCGTCAATCGGCTGCTCTTCGGCACGGTCGCCGCCATTGCGCCAAAGCAAACCCGGGTCCACGATTGGGGACGCCGGTTCGCGCTCTCCCCAGATATGCGCCGCTTGAGCGTTATCCGCTTGCCCGGCCGCGCGATCCGCAGCCAGGTCCTCTCCCCTGACCTGCGCGAGAATCGCGAGCAGCGCTTCTGGCACCTTCGCGAGTCGTTGCCCGATCTCCAGGGCCTGCCGCCGGTGACGCAAACGCAGTTCTACGATCTGATGCTCTACCTCCCCAGCGACATGTTGGTCAAGGTGGACCGGGCTAGCATGGCCCACTCCCTCGAAGTCCGGGTGCCGTTTTTGTCCAAGAGCGTCGCCGATCTCGCCTTTCGCATCCCGGAAGAGACTCGCTTCGAGCCAGAGTGCGACAAACGCGTGCTCCGCCGCCTCGTCGCCCGGCATTTTGGAGAGTCGCTGGCCTATCGGGAAAAGAAAGGCTTTGGCGTTCCTCTCCGCCGCTGGATGCAAGATGTCGCCCGCGGCCCGGAAGAAGAGCAACTGCTGGCGTCGCCCGCCGTCCGCTCCGGGATCTTGGACGCCCGGGGCATCCGCCGCTTGTTCGCCGCCCTCCGTCGGCCCGACACCCGCTTCCGCACCGAGCGCAGCGACGAATTGTTTGCCTTGCTCTGCTTTACGGCCTGGTGGCGGCGTTATCAGGGTTAAAAGACCAGGACGAACGATCTTTTAGTTGCTGCGGTCCCACCCTCGGACATGGCGAAACGCGTCCTACTCCTGATCAACACCCTGCAGTTCGGCGGCACCGAACGCAATGTGGCCGCCTTCTGCCGCCACATGAACCGCGGCCGGTTCGAGCCGCAAATCGGCGTTCTATTCGGCGGGGGCGAGTTCGAAGCCGATGTCCGCGCCGCCGGCGTCCCCGTCCGCTGCCTGAGCGAGCGGGGCCGTCGCAAATCCCTCTGGAACGCCGCCTCCATCGCCCGTCGAATCGCCGCGGCGGACGTGGATCTGATCCATGCGTTCTTGCCAGCCGTTGCCGGCTACACCGCGCTTGGCCAACTCTGGCGGAAAAAAAGAGTTCCGCTCGTCCTCTCCGTCGGTACCACCGCGCTAGTCAAACGCCGCGACGAGTGGGCCTATCGCCGCTGTTACACCCGCATTTTTGATCGGGTCATCGCCAACAGCCCCGCCGTGCAACAATATGTCGTATCGCTGGGGTTTTCCGCCGACCGGATTTCGATCGTCCCGAACGGCCACGAGACGGCGGCGTACGACCTGCCGTTCGACCGCGACGCGGTCCGCGCCTCGCTCGGCGCCGCCCCCCACGACCACCTGGCACTGTTCGTCGGTCGGTTCATTCCCACCAAACGCGTCTGCGATCTGGTGGAGGCCGTCGCACGACTTGCCCCCCGGTTTCCGCGGCTGCGCGTGGCTCTGGTCGGCGAGGGCGCCCTCCGCGACGAAGTCGAGCGGCAAATCGCCAATGCAAACCTGTCTTCGACGTTCACCTTGGCCGGCCGGCGGAGTGATATTCCGGAAGTGCTACGTGCGGCCGATTCGTTTGTCTTCCCCTCGGAAGTCGAGGGTTTGCCAAACTCCATCATTGAAGCCTGCCTCGCCCGCGTCCCGATCGTCGCCTGCGATATCCCAGGCACGCGCTCCGTGCTGAACGAATCGCAAGCCGCCCTCGTTCCCCCGCGCGATATCGGCGCATTCGCGGCGGCGCTCCAGTCGGTCATCGAGTCCCCCCAAGAAGCCGCCCTCCGCGCCCAGCGAGCCCGCGATGCGGCCTTGTCGGGCTATTCACTCACCCAGTCGCTGAGCAAGTTGTACGCAGTCTATGACGAGCTGATGGATTCAAGGTCTCCGCATCGCTCCGCGTCCAGACCGGCGGATGGCGCCAACGACCCCTCCGCCGTTTCCGACGACTCCTCCCCATCCAGCGGCGATCGGATCGATTCAAAAGGAGTGTCCTTCGCCGCTCCCACCACCACAGCTCATGAACCTTGACCGTGCGCAATTCAGCCCACGGCCTTCTAATGCCCGCCGAACTATCTGATCCTGCCGCCCCAGCGCCGCTGGAAACGTTGCTCGCTCGGCCCCCGCTGCGCACGCGCGGCGCCGTCTCGATCTTTGTCGGGCAAGAGGACGACTACTGCGGAAACTTCGGCTGGCAATGGAACAGTTTTCGAGAAATCCAGATCGACTCGGTGTCCGGCCAGACGGAGTCCCGCGACCGTTTCACTGCCGAAACCGGCTGGCGGTTGGAGGATTTGGCCGGAAAAACCCTGTTGGATCTGGGATGTGGCGCGGGACGATTCGCCGAAATCGCCCTCGGGGCCGGCGCCCGGGTCGTGGCCGTCGATCTCTCCGAGGCGATCTTCGCCTGCGCCGATACGGTTTCACGTTTCCCACCCGACCAATATCTGCTCGTGCAGGCCAGCGTTTTTGACCTGCCGTTTCCTGCCCAGTCCTTTGACGGCGTCTATTCGCTGGGAGTGCTGCAGCACACTCCCGACCCCCTGGAGGGAGTCCGGCGGCTCGCGACGCTGGTCAAACCCGGGGGACGACTCGCAACCTGGATTTACGAGCGCGGCGGCCGCTTCGGACCCCTCCGCGGACTCACTCCCAAAATGTTGATCCGCCGCCTCGTCGCCCGCCCGCTCACCCTCTCTCAAAAGATG
>JALHPA010000436.1 GCA_022842745.1 Pirellulales bacterium | reverse complement strand
GAACTGGAACGTCTGCTCCGTCCATTCGATGGGGATGCTCAGAACCTCCCAGATCGACTTACGCGACTGATTCGTGGCAACGTCGGTCCCAATCCCAACTCACAGGATCCCTCCCTCGCTTCTCGCAATCTGCTCACCACTGACAGCTTCGACCTTCCACTCCCCTCGCTTATCGCCCCCGGCGGTATTCCCTCCCAGGCCGGCGGAGCTTTCGGTCTCCGCAGCCCCACGGTCTCCATCTTTGGCGTCCCCTACCGTGCCCAGAGCTTTAATGACCTGGTCAGCGCCAAGGTCACTAACTTTCAGCCTAACGAGTTTAACGACCTCCTCGGCCAGTTCTCCCACGACCTCCTCGCCGGTCGGCGGATGAATCTCAACCGCCCCTTCGGCAACGGAAGTGACGACAACAATAACGGCCTCGTCGATGAAACCGTCGAGTTGGGTCTCAATCAACCTTTGACTTATCCGACCATCGCCGGGTCGAATTTTCCTTCGACCGTCACTCTGAATCTGGCCAATGCCAATGCCGGCCCCACCCCGCAGTCTCAACGCTCCGCACGCTACATTTTGGCGCGTCAGCTCTACCTGCTTCTAATGCTCTTTGCCGATCCCGGCTATTCCTTCCCCTATACCGAGCAGGGGGTCGCTTCGCCAGGCGGGCAGGCGCCCACTCCCCAGGCCCGCGAGCTGACCGTCCGCCGCCTCGCCCAGTGGGCCGTCAATGCCGTCGACTTCATGGACCCAGACAATGCCATGACGGCTTTTGAATACGACGTCAATCCCTGGGACGGCTGGAACGTTGATGGCGATTTGCTCACCGACGATACAAACCATCTTCCCACCGCTCGTCCCGCCGACCGCCGCGTCGTCTGGGGCTGCGAGTCCCCGTTGCTCCTTCTGACGGAGACCCTCGCTTTCCACGACCGCCGCGTCAGGGACAGCCAGCACGACCGGGGTCCCGGAAAGAAGCGCGACGCCGCGCAAAACCCCGACCCCACTCTCGACCAGCCGTTCATCCCCCGCGGCGCGGCGTTCTTCGAGCTCTACGCGACCTTCAGCCCCACCACCGCGATGGCCTCGCGGGATCTGTTCGAGTTTGTTCCGAACGCCAGTCTACCCCACGGTGGGTCTTGGCGGCTTGATCTTGCCCGTATGGCCCCCGCCGATGCTCGAGGCGCGCATCCCGTCTGGCGCCTTGCCATCAGCCAGAGCGTCAAATCCGATCCGAACAATAACGTTCTCCAGCACCTTGGCTTAGACCCTACAATGCCCCCGGCGCCCCCGGCGCCGCTACCTAAGCCGGACTCTACCTCCTTACAGCCCGAGCAAATGCCCGAGCCTTATCCTGTCCCCCGTAATAAGGGGGACTGGACTCTGTTTCGACTCGCCCCTGGCGCTCCGGTGCCCGATGTCAAACTCGAGCGCATCGTCTGGCTCTCAAACACAGCCCCTCCGGTCGACGAACAACCCTTTACCTATTGGGCCGACGTCCCCTTTGCCCAGGTTGGCGGCGGCGAATACGTCGTCGTTGGTCCCGGAGGCGCAGGCAATGGAGGTTTACGCACCAACACTACCGTTCTCGGCATCCCCGTCGGCGGTGACGATACCACTCCTGGCGCTCCTTCCAAGCAGCATATCCGCCTGACCCCGACCGTCGAGGTGACGGAAGCCTCCGGCACGCCGCATCCCGCCTCCAGCCCCGCCAAGCCCGCCGTGGGAATCCCCGTTGCCGCCCGCAAGCCCGGCGGCGTCACTCCCTGGACCGGCGCGGCCCGTATTGGCATCTCGATCTCCGAACCGTTGGTCGACGACAATTATTACACCGAGCCGACCGACCTAAATCCTGGCACCGACCTCGTCGAGGCCTACGGCGACATCACCGAGGCCGATGCCAACAAGAAATTCCCCGACCAGCCCTTCGACAGCGACCCTGCCAAGAATCGTCCTCTTTTCAAGGATCAAATGCTCGGAACGGGCACTTACACGAACGTCAAAACCGTCTTCCTCCAGCGCCTGGCCGATCCTACCCTCCCTTGGGATCCGATCGTCAATCCGTACCTCACCGTTGACTGGATGCCAATCGACCTGACCGTCTTCAACGGCGAAGACCGCGAGCCGCAGAACTTTTCCCAGCCTCCCTGGGATCCAGATGACCCAACTCCAAACACCGCCCCCAATATCGTCCGCTTCGGCACGCGCCAACGCGGCGGCTCCTTAGCCAATTACGACAGAAATGGTCCTCCTCCCAATGCTGCTTCTCCTAACACGAATTACAACGTCTGGGCCCCGACGAGCGTCGATCCCGAGAAGACCGACGAATCCGCTGCGGCGACCAACTATTTCCGCCATGAGTTGGGCCACAACACGGTCTCAGCGAATGCTCTGGAGAAGGGCCAGTCGTTGGGGCGTCTGAATTACACCTACGGTGAATCGCTGGGCAGCACGCCACCGGAAATTAATTTCCGCGGCGCGCCAATGCAACCCTTCCCCTGGATCCAGTGGAACAATCGCCCTTACGCCAATCCTTTCGAGCTAATCCAGGTTCCCGCCGCCGACTCCGCCCGCCTCTGCCTTGAGTTCTCTCCCCGGCAAACGGACGAGTTTTCGAACAACTCCGCTCAGCAAGATGGGCGGTCCGTCTTCGCCCATTTGCTCAATTTCTTCCATTCTTCTCAGCCGGATGGCAATCTGCCTACTCCAATTGATCCAAAGTTTTCTACCGCCAAAGGAGCGGCCAACTTCTTCCGCATCTTCGAGTTCCTCAACGTCCCCTCTCCCTATGTCGGCACGGAGACGATTCTCGACCCGGCCGTTTTCAGTAACACCACACTGCCGGGAACCGAGAACCTCCATCCCCCGTTCAACACGATCAGCAACTTCCGGGATCCGGGCCGGCTCAATATCAATACCGTAAGCAACCCCCGCCTATGGGATCAGGGAGTCATGCAGCGGCCGGCGTCCAATACGCCCAGTATCCGCAGCGTGCCCAGCTACGACCAGCTTGTCGATAGCCGCCGCGGCGCGACCAGCGGCGGCGCGGCCGCGGCCTTCACGATCGATTCGACGAAACCCTCGATCGTCAACAATCCGTTCCGCTCGGCCTCCTCCGCCGATCTCGTACCCCCAGCCGCCGGCAACGTGAATGCTTTCAAGCACCGCCCCGTCGACGTCACGCTTCTCCGGGCCGATCCGAGCGGCAATGGCCCCCTCTTCGTCGGCCAGCCGGGTGGCATCCAGCCTGCTGCCGTCGATCCCTTCCGCAATTCCGGCCTCCGCTACCAAAACCTGCAGCGGATCCACAACCTCGTCACCACCCGCTCGAACGTCTTCGCCGTCTGGGTCACTGTCGGCTTCTTCGAACTCGAGCCAAACGTCCCAACCACTCCGGGCGGGTCCGTCGTCGACGCCGGCCACCCCGACGGCTACCGCCTCTCCGCCGAAATCGGCAGCGACACCGGCGAAATCGTCCGCCACCGCGGCTTCTTCCTCTTCGATCGCTCCATCCCCGTCGCCTTCGAACGCGGCGTCAACCACAACATCGACAAAGCCATCCTCATCAAACGCTTCATCGAATAACCCACTAGCGCTCGGCCGCGGAACGCATGGCGCTGCACCGGGCGCGCACTGCCCCGTTCGCGCACTGCTCCGGTCGCCCGCTACCCTGCCGTCCCGGCCGGTTCCTCCCCCACCAACCGCCCCGAAAGGAGACCCCCGGTGCCCCTCTCCTTTCAAGATCCTCTCTCCTTCCACGATATCGCCGCCGCGCGCGGGCGGATCGCCGGCGGCCTGTACGAATCCCCCTGCCCCTACTCCCGCTCCCTCTCCGCCCTCTGTGGCATGAGCCTCTGGTGCAAACTGGATTCCCTCCAGCAGACCGGCAGTTTCAAGGAGCGGGGGGCCCGCAACGCCCTCCTCCTGCTCGATCCCGACCAGCGCCGCAAAGGCGTCGTCGCCGCCTCCGCCGGTAACCACGCCCTCGGTCTCGCCTACCACGGCATGCTCCTGGGTATCGCCGTCACCGTGGTCATGCCACGCTTCGCCCCCCTGGTCAAGGCCGCCAACTGCCGCGCCCTGGGCGC
>JALHPA010000435.1 GCA_022842745.1 Pirellulales bacterium | reverse complement strand
TGGCGGGGAGGTCTTTTTCGACGGCCGCGGCGATCTTTTGATACTGGCCGGCGAGGGGCAGGCCGAGCAGCGCGGCGCGGGCAATCCGCTCGCCGGGTTGGTCGGGATAGACTCCCGCCGCGGTGGACCGGGGAGGCTGCTCGCCGAGCACTAAAGCGGCCAGGCGAAGTTCCAGGGCATGGCGGGCGGCGTGGCGCGTCCAGCCGTCTCGGCGCTGGCGTTTGGCCAGGTCCGCGCGCGTTGCATCGTCGAGCGTAGCAAGCTGGGGGCCGAGGGGAACGCGCCACTGGGCAAGCGCCGATGCCACGCTCCTTCGCGCCGGCAGGTCGAGAATCGGGCTGGCTAACAGGTCGTACAACAGCAGACCAGGAACCCTGGCTGGTGGCAATTCGGCGAGCTTCACGATGGCGCGATTGAGGGATTCTCGGCGTTCGCGGCGCAGGGAGTCGACTTGCTGCGATAGCTGAAGGACTTCGTTGCGCCAGGCGTTCCAACGCTCGGCAGGATCGCCAGCGGGGGATGCGTCAGGGATGGCTTCAAGCGCGGCGCAGAGCTGACCCAAGGCGTCGAGCAAGGGATCGAAGCCGGTCAATTCGCCGGCGAAATCGGGGTGCCGCGCGACCTGGAACGCGGTCTCGACCAGCGGTCCCAATTGGTCGCAAGCGGCGTCGCGGGCGCGAACGGCCGCGGCCAGTCCGGCGGCACTTAGCGAGTCGCGAGCCACGCTGCGTTCGAAGCGGGTCGCGGCAGGCTGGAGGGATTCAAAGCGGTCGGCCAGCCGGGACCAGTCTTGCGGGCGATCCGGGAGGGAGGCGTCCGGCAGAGCTCTACGGGCCAGGGCGCGGCCGACCTCGGCTCTGCGAAGTTCACCAAAAAGATGGAGGCTGATGCGCCAGAGGTGGGGCGCGTAATCGCGCGGGGTCCAGCGACTGGAATCAGACGCCGGTCCGTCGAGCGACTGGCCGAGTACTTTGAGGAGCTGTTTCGAGGAACGATCTGATGTTGTTAGTTGAGGAAACCAGACTTCGTCTGTGAGGGGCGCGATGATGTTGACTGGTGCGAGGGCGCCGGAAGGTGGAGTGGTCGGCGCGGCAGATGGCGACGCAACCGGGGCCGACGAATCGCCGGCTGCGCCATCGGGCTGGGTCGCGGCAGCCGGGGATGGGACGGGCGCGGGGGGGGCTGGCTCGGTTTTGGATGCCGCGGCGCCAGGAGCGGCGTCCGCACCGGCAGGGGCATTGGCGCCGCCGCTCTGGTCGCTGTTGCCGGCTGGCTGGGTCGGCCCGGGCGCCTCGCTCTTTCCATCGGCGGAGGGAGTCGAGGGGGAGGACTTCGCCGCTGCGCCTTCCGACGGGGATGAGCCTTTGCCGGAGGAGGGGGGGGGCGAGGCGGCGGCGCCGGTGGGAGTCGCCGGCGGGGCCTCGGTATCGGCTGCAAGGCCTGGGGATGGAAGGGCCAGGGCGAGGGCCAGATCGGAGCGCAAGCGTTCATCGGCGGCCGCGAGCTGTTTGGGATCGGTTGGTTCGGGCCGGTCTGCGGCAGTTTTGTTCTGGGGGTCGCCGGGAGGGGCGGGAGCGGGAATGGTGCAGATGACGGCCAAGGCGGCTTGAGGATCTTGCCATTCCACGCGGCCCACGCCTGACCGGAGGAGGATCGGAGTTTGGGATTCGAGCGACGCCGACGCGGCCAGGACCCAACGCTCAACCCGTGCCTGGACGTATCCGAACAGTTCGCCGATTTCAATGAGGCGGTCTTCCGGGCGGGCCGAGTCGGAGCCGCGGGGAAAGCCGTCCGCCGCGCCGCGTAGCCCCTCGGCGAGAAAGTAGGCGAACGCCGACCGCTGGTCGAGCGGAGAGACGTGCGATCGCTGGCCGGCCGAATTCGAGACGATCACCCAGAGATTGTCTTGCTGGGAGAGGTCTTGGACCGCGCGTTCGACCAGATCGGGGAAGGTATTCCATACCAGTCCAGCGACGGGGTCGAATTCCACCCGGCCGGCGTCGAGGACTAGCAGCTTGACCGGGGCCTGACAGTCCGCGAGCGCACGGAGCCAGGTCGCGAGCGGGAGGGTTCCGTCGGTGGGCTGTTCGTTGCCTGGGCTTTTGCGAGAAACTCGAAGATCGCTGGCCAGCAAGACCGGTTGTTCGCCGATGGCGATTCCGTGGGCATTGAGGTACAGGAGCAGCGGGCCGTCTTTTTTGCTCTTTCCCAGGTTGTCGGCCAACCGGCGCAGGCTGTCGGCGTCGTTGGCGCGGTTGAGGATTTCGGCATTGGAGAGGCCGGCGGCGCGGCCAATTGCGGAGGCGTCGGGGATCGCGAATTCGTTTGGTAGGGCCTGGCCGGTTTCGTATTGATCCACGGACACGAGTTGGAGGTTCAACTGTGGCGGATCGGGAATTCTCTGGAGAATCCACCAGCCGATGGCGGCAAGGATCGCGAGGACTGCGAGGGGCAGGAGGATCCGCAGCACGGAACGCTGCCCCCGGGATAGGCCCGCAGCGGCCGGCTGGGCCTTCCAACCGCGGCGTTGAGCGCCGGGCTGCGCACGTGACATGGAATTGCTCCACAAAAGAACGGCGCCCTCGCGGCGAAGGCCGCCCGCGTCCAAACCCTCGCCAGTATATCCCGCTGAATGCCCGGATTGAAGCTTGAGGCGCCTGGGCGGCGCTAAATCGGCAACACGGAAGCGGCAGGCGAGGGCCGGGGAGGGAGGGGTTTGGGCGCGACTTGGAGGCTTGGCGCGGATGGACGGGGATCTGCCGGGAGGCGAATTCGGCGAGCATCCCTGGTCGAATGCGGTCGCGGGACGTTAGTATGGTGCCAAGCGATACGTAACGCGGGAGTGGAACTGTTCATGCGCAATCCGCCGGTCAATTGGTCCGAGGGAATGTTTCTCTTGCCGCATCATTTCCAGGCGGCGGAAAAGCACTACAACGAGTTGCTGCAAACTTCGGAGAAATGGGACCATGCCTACAATTACGGCCTGCAATCGGTCGATATCAGCCGGGATGCGATCGGGAACTTTCAGTTCCAGTTGAACTCCTGCCAGGCGCGAATGAAGGATGGCACCCTGGTGGTGGTGGGACCGGAGCAGGACGTGGACCGGGCGGAATTGCGGCCGGGGGTGGCGGGTCTCGAGGAAGCGCTGAAGGGTTTGGGGACCGACCTGAAGCAGAGCCTGGACGTGCAGCCCGCGGTGCGGGTGTATCTGGCGGTACCGAAGATCAAGATGGGCTCGGCCAACGTCGCGCGCGAAGGGGAGCACGGCCGGCAGCGATTTTCTGAATTGAAACGGTCGTACTTGGAAGAGACCCGGGGGGGCAACGAGCAGGAGGTCGGGCTAAAGACGTTGAACGTCCGGCTGCTTTTGTCGACGCAAGACCTGTCGGGGTACGAGACGTTGCCGATTGCCCACGTGCAGCGCTCGAGCGAGCAATCGGTCACTCCGCAACTGGACCTGGACTATATTCCCCCGTTGGTATCGATCGATACCTGGCCGCCGCTGTCGCGCGACATCGTGCGGGCGATTTTCGACATCATCGGCAAGAAGATCGAGGTGCTGACGCAGCAGATCCAATCTCGGGGAGTGAGCCTGGCCAGCCGGGAGCCGGGGGACGTGGATCGGATCCTGATGCTCTCGCAGCTCAATGAGGCGTACGCGATTTTGACGATGTGGTCGTTCGCTCAGGGGATCCATCCGCTGACCGCGTATGCCGAACTGTGCCGGATTGTCGGGAAGCTGTCGATTTTTGGCAAGGAACGGCGGGTGCCGGAGATCCCGCGGTACGATCACGACGACTTGGGGCGGATTTTCCGCTGGGTGCGGGACCGGATCTTGGCGCTGTTGGACACCATTCAGGAGTACCAGTACGAGCAGCGGCGATTCGTGGGGGCGGGCCTGGGAATGCAGGTGGCGATCGATCCCAAGTGGCTGCAAAGCGATTGGAAGTGGTATGTTGGGGTGTTGCACGAGGAGATTTCCGATTCGGAGTGCCGGGAGATCATGCGGGCCAAGGGGCAGCTCGATTGGAAGTTGGGAAGCGCCCGGCAGGTGGAGCAGATTTTCACGACGGGGCAGG
>JALHPA010000434.1 GCA_022842745.1 Pirellulales bacterium | reverse complement strand
TCTCGCGCCTCGCCCCCCCTACCACGGGTTCCGCCAATCCCCCCACCCCGCCAGGTACTCTCGGTACCCGGCCGATTGCTCCGCCCGCTCCTCGATCCACCGCTTCGTCTCGTGAATCAGCCCCTGCTCCTCGTCCAACGTCAATTCCCCCACCATCACCCGCGACCGCAGAAACACGAAATACGTGTCCAGCACGTCGCACCGGCAATACTCGTTGATCTCGACCAGTTTCCCCGCCTCGTACATGTCTTGCACCATGTGCCCCTGCACCGACATCTTCCCCGGCTTCCCCAACAAATTCGCCGCCAGGTTCAACCCCCCCACGAACCGCGCGCTCCCAAAATTAGTCAGCATCTCGTGCAAATCCAAGTGCGCCGACAGGTTGTACCGGTAACGCGGCTGATCGAAGCTCTTCTGCTGCAACCCAAACCACCCCGGAATGCTGATCCCATACCGGAACGCCGCCAGCTCCAACAGCGGTATATCAAACGTCCGCCCGTTGAAGCTCACCAGCGTCGGCCGCTGATAATGCTCCCAACCCCGCCAGAAATGCTCCGCGATCACGTGCGGGCGAAACTGCGGATCGTCCAACAGCACCAAATCCAACAGCCGGAAATCCGCCCCAATCTTCGCCGCCGCCAGCCCGATCGGCGTCTGAAACGTGTACGGAATAAAATCGCTCTCGTTCTTCTCCAACAGCTCGTCCCGGTACCGCCGCACCGCGGCCGGCTCGTCCAATCCCGCCTCCGGATACCGCAGCCGCGAAACCAGCGCGCCGTCGGCTGCGCTCTCCACGTCAAACGCCAGATACTTCACTCGCGGTCCAGCCATCGCCCCAGCCTACCAAATCGCCCCCGTTTCAGCGATCATGCTCCTCCAGACCCTTCCCCAACACCATCCCACGTTTCTCGCGTACCTCCCATGAACGCCGAACGACTCCTCGCCCGCTTCCTCCGCTATGTCCAGGTCGATACCACCGCCCGCGAAGGCGCTGACGAATACCCCTCCTCGCCCGGCCAATGGGAACTGGGTCGCCTCCTGGTCGAAGAGCTCCAGTTGCTCGGGCTACAAGACGCCCACCAAACCGAACGCGCCATCGTCCTGGCCACCCTCCCCCCCACTGTCCCACACCCCGTCGACACGATCGCCCTCTCCGCCCATCTCGACACCTCCCCCGAAACGACCGGCGCCAACGTCCGCCCTCAGGTCATCCGCCACTATCCCGGCGGCGACATCCCCCTCCCCGCCAACCCAAATCAGGTCATCCGCGTCGAATCCAACCCCGAACTCGAAGCACTCGTCGGCAAAACCCTCATTACCACCGACGGCTCGACCCTCTTGGGCGCCGACGACAAGGCAGGCATCGCCGCCATCATGGAGGCGGTCGCGTTCCTCTCCGAACACCCGGAACTCCCCCGCGGCCCCGTCCGCATCTGCTTCACTTGCGACGAGGAAATCGGCCGCGGCGTCGACTTTGTCGACCTCGCCTCCCTCGGCGCCACGGTCGCTTACACCCTCGACGGTTCCGCCGCCAGCGAAATCGATGTCGAAACCTTCTCCGCCAACCTGGCCACCGTCGTCGTCCGCGGCGTCAATATCCATCCCTCCATCGCCAAGGATCGCATGGTCAACGCCGTCCGCGCCGCCGCCGACTTTCTAAAGCGCCTCCCCCACGACGCCCTCTCCCCCGAAACCACCTCCGACCGCGAAGGCTTCTTGCACCCCTACGCCATCGAAGGAGGCGTCGCCGAAGTCTCCATCCGCATTCTACTCCGCGATTTCGATACCCCCGCCCTCGATCGCCACGCCGAACTCTTGCGCCGCGCCGCCCGCCAGACCGAAGCCGCCTTCCCCGGCGCCTCCCTCGAAGTCCACGTCCGCCCCCAGTACCGCAACATGGCCGACGGTCTCCCGCGCGAACCGCGCGCCGTCGAGTACGCCGAACAGGCCCACCGCAATCTCAATCGCGCCTACCGCCGCTCCATCATTCGCGGCGGCACCGACGGTTCCCGCTTCACCGCCCTCGGACTCCCCACCCCCAACCTCTCCACCGGCGAGCACAATCCCCACTCCACCTTGGAGTGGACCTGCCTCGAGGAAATGGTCGCCGCCGCCGAACATCTCGTGGAACTCGTCCAAGTCTGGGCCCGCGGCGGAACCTAAACCACAAATCACATTTTGACCATTTACCGCATCTTTCCATCCGCCCTGCGGCTTTACGAAAATGCCGCGATTTCCACGCCTAGGCCCGTTGACACACCGCCAATGCATTCCTAAGATCGGTGGTTTCCCCACAACTCGACGGCTTTCTGGCCCTCGCTTTTTGGGATGATCCCGGCGCCGCCAAAACCGGCAACACCTCCGGGATTCCGCTCCTTCCGCGCACGGTTGGAGTCTTAAAGATCCAACCAACACCGGTTGGAATATTTCAGTTTGGTCGGGAGAATCACAGTGGCAGGGCATTCGCACGAAACAATTCGCATCCGCATGGAGGCCTACGATCACTCGGTGCTCGACCAAAGCGCCGCTGAAATCGTCGACACCGCCAAGCGGACGAATTCCGAAGTCCACGGCCCCATCCCCCTCCCCACCCGCATCGAACGCTACACCGTGCTTTCCAGTCCCCACATTGACAAAAAAGCCCGCCAACAGTTCGAAATCCGCACCCACAAACGCTTGATCGATATCGTTCAGGCCACCGCCAAAACGATCGAAGCCCTGAACAAACTCAGCCTTCCGGCTGGCGTCGATATCAAAATCAAAGCCAGCAGCCGGCACTAACCATTCAATCAACTACGTAAATTACTGGTTCTTTGGAACCCCTATGAAACGGAAGCTCGAAAGATAATCTGCGGCCAATCCGCGTGCCATCCTCGCGGCCCTCGGTCGCGGCCTGTCACGCCAGTGCATGCTTCTCGCGAATCATGCTCCAACCGTCCGCTTCATTCTTTCAGCGATCTACTACAAGGTGATACCGATGTCCGTGGGATTACTCGGCCGCAAGGTCGGGATGACGCAAATTTTCGACGAAGCCGGCGCTGCCATCCCGGTCACCGTCATTCAAGCTGGCCCTTGCCGCGTGCTCCAAATCCGCACGCCCCAACAGGACGGCTACAGCGCGATTCAAGTGGGTTTTCTCGACAAACCCCGCCGCTTGGCTCGCCGCAGCGAGCGCGGCCATGTCGCCAAACTCGATAGCCAGCGCTCCCGCGTCCGCGCCAAGGCCGGAGTCGCCCCCGTCAACAAGGCCGATTGCGAACCCCAACGCTTCGTTCGCGAATTTCGTCTCGGCGACAGCAACCCGACCGGCAACAACTCAACCGACGCGGGTTCCGCCGAAAACGGCTACACCGTCGGCCAGCAACTCACCGTCGAGTCCTTTGCCGATGTCAAAGCCGTCGATGTTTCCGGCACCAGCAAGGGCCGCGGAACCTCCGGCGTCATGCGTCGCCACAACTTCAAGGGCCAGCGCGCCACACACGGCGTCAAAAAGGTCCACCGCCACGGCGGCGGTACCAGTATGAACACCTTCCCCGCCCGCGTCTTCAAGGGCAAACGCATGGCCGGTCGCTACGGCGCCGAACGCGTCACCACCCGCAACCTGCGCGTCGTCCGTATCGATCCCGAGAATAACCTCCTACTGATCCACGGCGCGGTCCCCGGTCCCAACGGAGGCTACCTGTACATCCGCCCCACCAACATGGTCTAGCCTCCGCCATACGCGGCCGGGCATTGCACCAGCCCAGGCATTGCACCAACTTACGCTTTGCACCAATTTGTTTGTCAACAACGCACACGTCTCACCAGTCGGTTACGGAAAGAACGGTTGATCCATGGCCAGCTTGAGTGTCTACGACCGTACGGGCAATGAAGTCGGCAAGTACGACATTGACCCCGCCCTGTTCGCGGTCAATATCAATCGCCAATTGCTCCACGACGCCGTCGTGATGTACCAGTCCAACCTTCGCCAGGGAACCGCCGCCACCAAAAGCCGCGGCATGGTCGCCGGCTCCACCAAAAAGATGTACCGCCAAAAAGGCACCGGCAACGCCCGCGCCGGCTCCCGCCGCAGCGGTATCCGCC
>JALHPA010000433.1 GCA_022842745.1 Pirellulales bacterium | reverse complement strand
GGGACATGAAGCCGCAGGCGCCCGCCGAGATTCGCGGGCCGTTCAAGCCAATCAAAACGAATGCCCCCGGAGTCGAAATCTCGGAGATCTTTCCGGGTCATGCCAGGCTGGCGGACAAATTCTCCCTGGTGCGGACCTGTTACCACACGGCGGCGGCGGTTCACGACACCGGGCACCAGATGATGCAGACCGGCCGGCTCTTCACCGGCGGGGTCAACACTCCCCATGCTGGCTGCGCGTTGCAATATCTTCGCGGGCGGAAATCCGATTTGCCGGCGCATGTGATCCTGCCCGAACCGATGGGGCCGACCGGGGGCAACCTGCCGCACGGGCAGGACGCTGGATTTTTAGGAAAGGCATACGACCCCTTCGTGTTGATGGCGGATCCGTCGCAGCCGAATTTCAAGGTGCCCGACCTGTTGCCCCCCAGCATGATCGGCGAGGCGCGGCTCGAGCGGCGGCGGAAATTGCGGGACATTGTCGAAGGAACCGTCAAAAAGTTCGAAGCCAGCGACGACGCGCGGCTGTTGGACGGCAATTTCGAAGCAGCCTTCCGCATGATGACCAGTCCGCAAGCGCGAACCGCTTTTGACTTGGAAAAAGAACCGACCGAAGTGCGCGAACGGTACGGAAAAAACCGGTTCGGACAGTGCTGCTTGTTGGCGCGGCGATTGATCGAGGCGGGGGTGCGGTTTGTAACGATCAACACCTTCTTGACCGTGTTCGACGAGATCACCTGGGACATTCATGGATCGGCCCCGTTTACGAGCATCGAGGGAATGGCGAAGATCGTGGCGCCAATGTACGACCAAGGGTACAGCGCGCTGATCGAGGACCTGGCACAACGAGGGCTGCTGGAAAAGACGCTGGTTTGCAATCTTGCCGAGTTCGGTCGAACGCCGAGAATCAATCCGGCGGGAGGACGGGATCATTGGCCCCAGTGTTGGACGGTGTATTTTGCCGGGGGAGGGGTGCAGGGGGGCCGGATAGTTGGGCGAAGCGATCCGATCGGCGGCGTGCCAGCGGAGCGGCCGGTGGAACCGGCCGAAATTGTCGCCACGATCTACCGGAGCTTGGGATTGAATCTGGAAACGCACCTTCCGGGTCCACAAGGGCGGCCCTTTCCCTTGGTCGACTTCGGCAAGAAGGCGATCGAAGAGCTGTTTTAGATCCAGATTTTCACCACCAGCTAACCGAAGTAGCCTCGGATGGTTTGCAATGGCGGCCCCCCGGGCGAAATGGCAAGGATTTCGAGCGAGCGAGCGCAACGCCTCCCACCGCAGCCGATGATTGCCAAGGGAGATGCCTGTCGCTAGAGTGGGGCGGCGGTGGGTGGATACAGGATTACTTTGGTTGCCGCGGGATCGGTGCTTGCCGAGGGCGGTGAATTCTAGTGCGGTTCAGCCTGCGAAAACGTGGTTTAGGGGGGAGAATCGGCCACTGTGCGGTGGGTAGGGGCCAGCTTTGGCCGCACCGGCCAGGTCGTCGGTCGGCGAGCTGTGTTCTCTACCGATCCAAGCCCCGAAGAGAAACTGAGGAGTTTTCGGGGGACGAGGCCGAAAACTTGCGTCGGACCGAGCGAATCTCCCGAGTCGAGGCCGTGCTTTTTCTGGCCAAAGAGCCTTTGTCGAGCCGAAAAATTGCCAATCTGGCGCGATTGGACGATGGAACCGAAGCGCGCACGGTCGTGCGCCAGCTTAATCGGTTGTATGACATGGGGGGGTGTGCGTTTCGGGCGGAAGAAATTGCCGGCGGCATTCAACTGATGACCCGGCCGGGGTTTGGTCCGTGGTTAAGGAGGCTGTTGCAAACCCCTGCTGATAATAGACTTAGCTCGCCAGCCTTGGAGACGTTGTCCGTGGTCGCGTACCGGCAGCCGGTGGAGCGGTCCGAAATCGAAGCCATCCGTGGTGTGCAATGTGGGGATATTTTGCGGCAGCTTCTGGAGCGCGATTTGATTCGGATCGTGGGTCGGTCCGACGACCTGGGTCGGCCCCTACAATATGGAACTACCAAGCGATTTTTGCAGGTATTTGGAGTGCGCGACCTGGACGAATTGCCGCGAGCCGATATGTTACGGCAGCGGGCCAAGGTGGATACGCTTCCCTGAAACGGACCGGATCGGCGTTTGCACGCGCCGACGAGTTTTCGGGAGGGCCAACTTGCCGCGGCAGCCTTCCAGGTCGGCACTGGCCAGCAAGAGAGTACCGCCAAGAGATCCGGGAGCCAGGCGAGGTCGATTGCCGGTCGTTCGGGTTGGATTTCGATAGTCGTTTTCCCATTTCTGAGAGTGTAGACGAGGAGGATTCGCAGTGAAGTTTATCGCCCAATCCGGCTTGACTTGCGAGGAGTTGCTGGACGGTTCATGGTTGCAATGGCCCAGCGCCAACCCGGCGGATCTCTACGCCGCCAAGTCCCAGGATGAAGACGAGGACGAGGAAGACGAGGAATTTGACGACGAGGAAGAGGACGAAGAGGACGACGAAGAGGACGACGCCGAAGAAGAAGACGATGACTTCGTCGATGAAGAGTGGGAAGAAGTAGACGACGACGAGGAAGATGACGACGAAGACTGGGATGAGGAGGATGACGAAGAGGACGACGACGAGGATTGGGATGACGACGACGAAGACGACGACGAAGACGAAGATGAGGATTGGGACGACGACGAGGATTAATCGCCGTCCGGCCTGAGCGCGAATCCGCGGAGTGTTCTGGCCCACAGATCCTTTGGCGCGACCCACGCCATTCGACGCTCAGTCCTGCAGCTTGAACAGCCGCTTCAAAGCGTCCAACAGCCCGTGCGGCGCGCCGTGCCGCGATTCGTCTCGGAGCGATTCCAGCGGAGGGTGCAGTAGTTTGTTCGCGTATCGCTCGAAAGAGGCAACAATCTCCGCGCGAGCGCCTTCATTTAGCGCGGGCAGTTTGGAAAACAGCCGGCGCAATTCCTGCTCGCGCACAGCCTCCCAATCTTGTCGCAGCCGCTGAATGATGGGACCGGTCGCCCGGTGGTGGAGGTCGGCCATGAAGCGGGCGGTTTCCGCCTCAATGATGGCCAGCGCCGTAGGCAGTTCTTTGTCGCGTGCCTGACGATTGCGAGCGCATGCCGCTTCCAGATCGTCCACGGAGTACAGATAGACGCCCAGGCAATCGGAAATCCCCGGCTCAAAGTCCCTGGGAACCGCCAGGTCCAGAATAAACAGCGGCCGTTGGTAACGCCGCGCCTCGATCGCCTGGAAGCGCTTCAGGGTGACAATCGGCTCCGCCGAACCGGTGGTGCTGACGATCAGATCGGCCTTGGACAACAGGTCGTCCAATCGCTCCCAGGGAGCGGTGGACCCGTTGAATTCAATCGCCAGCGCCTCTGCCCGCTCCAGGCAGCGATTGACGACGGTGACGTCGCGGGCGCCTTCCTCGCGCAAGTAGCGCAAGGTTTCCACGGCCATCTCACCGGCGCCAATCACGAGCACGCGTTTGTCGTCGAAGCGCTCAAAAATTTCGCGCGCAAAATCGGCGACCGCCACGCTGGCCACGCTTACCCGCCGCTCGTTGATCGAGGTCTCGCTGGTCACTCGTTTGGCCACGCGCAAGGCCGCCTGAAACGCCTCATGGGTGATGGGACCGGCGCTTTGCTGCTCCTGGGCCAACTGGTAGGCCTGTTTGACCTGGGAAAGAATTTGGGGTTCGCCCAAGACCATGCTGTCGAGACTGGCCGCCACCGTGAACAAGTGACGCACGGCCGCCTCGCCGGACCGCTGAATCAGGCTGTCGAACACGGAGAGCGGGTTGAGGCCGCGGCTTTCTGCCAGGAAGCTCGCGACTTCTTCGTGCGACGGCCCTCCCTCGGCCTGCTCCGAGGCGGTATAGACCTCGACGCGATTGCAGGTGGAGAGCAGCACCGCCTCCGTGTCGGGAAAGCGTGCCCGCCAATCCGCAAGCAAACCGACCGCCTGCTGCGAGTTGAACGCCAATCGCTCGCGCAGATCGACGGAGGCCGTGCGGTGGCTGCATCCAATCAGCATCAGGTTCATGGCCGTCCCTCTCCGTCAGGCGGTACGGCGAGCTTGAACCTGGCAGCGGCGATTTT
>JALHPA010000432.1 GCA_022842745.1 Pirellulales bacterium | reverse complement strand
CACGACGAACTCATCGGCGGCGACGCCCAACTCATACCGCACCGCATCTCGAACCAGTGGATCGAAGGCCCCCTGCGACAGATCGATGCCGTTGTACAACAACCGGATGCGATTCGCCGGCAGGCCCTCGTTGTGTATCAGCGCTTGTCGAACCGATTCCCCCACCGCCGTCACTTGGTCGCCGCGCCGCAGCAGCACCCGATTGGCCAGCTTCCGTTTCTTGCGGGGAAAATCGGGGAAATGGCGGCCATGTTCCGTAAAGATCACCGCTGGTCCCCGGTTGACACCGCGGCTCAGCGAGGCGTAACAAAACGGCGTGTATTGATGCGCATGAGCAATGGATGCTCGCGCCGAACGCATGAATCGACCGAGCCGGCGAGCGCAGTTCCAATCAAAACCCTGCTTGCGGCCGATCACATGAACCTCAAAACCTTCCTGACGCAACTGCTCCCCCAACGTCCCCAGTTCGTCCAAGCAAGCAAATACAAACTCGAACCGATCGGAAAGCCTGCGGGCGATGCGCGCCGCCAATTGCTCCGCGCCCCCGACCGTCAAGCTGTGGAGCACCTGGCAGACCACCGCGCGAGCGGCCATCGGGATCGCCAGCAAAGCTGTTCCGGTTCTCACGGCTTGGTCGTCGGCCGGACAGGTTTCGAGGATCGGCGTCATCGAGCGGCGGACGACAGAGGGAGTCGATCGGTCGTGAGCGTATAGGGGCCGTCGCCGTCCACCGCCTCTCGGCGCCCAAGCTCATAGATCATCATCGCCATCAGCAAAAAAGTATGGTTGCGCTGGTTGGAAAGGTGCTGCTCCACCACGGTGCGCATGGTGTCGGGCACGAATACCCCGCGGTCCAAGCAGCGGGTATCCAATAGCAGCCGCCGGACCATGTCGGCCAATTCTCGGCGCAGCCACAGTCCCAGCCGTTCGTACGGCTGGTAGCCGGCGACGCCCAGGCGACCCAGAATCTTCATCTTGAGTGTCGCCAAGCGCTGCCACATTTCGCTTGCCCCGAGCGATGTCCCTGTATTGGCATTGGGGATTTTCAGGAACTTTGGCATGGTCCGCTTGAGCAAATGATACTGGACTTCGTCCCGCAATTTTAGATCAGGAGGGGACGAAAGTACGGCGTCAACGAATTCGTTGTCCATAAATGGAATTCGTGTCTGCACTACCGAGCCAAACATCGCCAGCGAGCCAGCCGTCTCTCGTCGCAGCCGCTGGGAGATAAATAGGTGCCAGACACGATGCAACAGCGGCTCGACCGCCGCCGACTCCGCAAAGCAAGCCGCTAGGGACTCGCCCGCCAGGCGGTCCAACTCTCCCCTGGATAGACCGACCAAAAGCGGGCCATCGACTTGTTGCAGCATGTACGCGCAGAGTCTGCGGTTCAGCCAAGAGTGCAACTGCGTCTCGCTGCGCGCGGATAGCGCCTCCTCATCCAACGAAAAGTTGTACGCCTTGGTCATGTGAACCAACTCGCCCGCGTGGCCCCGCAGCAGGTGGTCGATTCCCCACTCCCGATACAAGGGCAACATTGGGACGACAATGCATTGGTCCAAATAATGCCCATCGGTCAGGTGGACCATCCAACGCAAATGGGACTCGAAATGGGCCAGAAAGTTCGCGTCGAGCACGTACGCATGATGCTGGCAGCCCTTCAGCCGGGCCATTTCTCGCGCGCTGGACTGATCGAGGCTCCCTTCCACCCCCAGGCAGACCGAAACCAGCGGATGCTGACGAGTGTCGATCGCGGCCAGGATCGTGCGCGCGTCGAGCCCTCCCGAAAGGGCAATTCCCAATTGGCCGCCCCCCACCAGTCGCCGTTCCACCGCCTGCCGGAAAGCCGAATCGATCCGGTCGATGCAGGCCGCTCGATTGGAGTCGATCGCATAGCTTTCGTCCCCCAGCCGCCAGTATCGCTCGATCGAGACCCGGTTTGACCCCACATCGTAGCGCAGCACGGCGCCTGGAGGCATTAGCTTGACGCCCTCCAGCATCGTCTCTTCTCCCAGCAGGTGCCCGTAGGTGAAGAATTGGGCGATGCCAAGTCGATTTTCACCCTTGGGAATCCCTCCGGCCGAGAGGACGGCTTTGATTTCAGACCCAAATGCCAATTCGCCACCGGCATGCGAGTAATACAAGGGCTGCATGCCGAAGCGGTCGCTAATGAGCGTTAACTGGGATCGCTCCTGATCCCAAAGAACGGCGGAAAATTTCCCCTCTAGTGCCCGCAGAAACTGGTTTCCACCTTGCGCAAACCCAGTTTGCAGGTATTCGACTGGCCCGAGTAGCCCAGGTACGCCAAAAAGCTCTCCGTCCAATACTGCCCGGCCGACCGCGCGCGGTTGAAAGCATGCAGAGTCGACCGGCTCTAACAGCACCTGCCCCAACGCTGCGTAGGTCCCGACGCTGCCGGACTCGCTACGATGCCAGGGATAGTGGGCCATCCGCGCGGTCATGCGCCCCACCCGCTCGGCAAGCTGTAGGTCGCCGGGATTCCCCGTTGCTATTCCGCAAATTCCAGGCATGTATCGTGGATCAGAAGGGTCGGGCTAGTTTCGCCAGGGACTCGATGGGACAAGTTGAAGCGCCGTCGCTCCACTGCTCACGCTCCGCCGGACATCGCATCGCGAAATCTTTGCAGATCGAGCACAAATACCTCGTAACACCAACTCGCAACGAACAACAGGCAAGCGGCACTCGCGAATGCAAACGCGCCGGAACGCCACTTGTCAAAAAGCGTCGTGCGGTGAACCACCGCCGCGGCGGAATAAATGCATAATAGGGGCACAAGCGGCAGATGGTAGCGCGAATGCCCAAAAACGAGCGTGTGAGCACCGCAAATGACCGCCATCGTCAAAATGACTAAGACATGAAATCGCTTATCGGTCGGTGGAACGACCAAGATCCCAAACAGCGCGCTCAACAAAGTCGCCGCGTAGGTTGCAAATACGATCAAGGTCAGCGCCAGAAGCATTAACTTGCTCGGAGAGCCGAAGTACCCGGCCGAGTACTCCGCAATTAGTTCCCTCTCAAGCTGCCAAAAGGCCAAAAACTTCACAGCGTCCCTCTGAACCGTCAGCCCAGGATTCGCTTTTACAAACTCCAGCCCAGACTTCATTGCCGCTTTGTCGAGTTGCCCCTGAGTGAAGCTATGGCCGGGAGGATACTGCTTCCGCAGGACATTGTCCCACGACTGCTCGCCTTGGATCGAAATCGCGTCCCAGGCCCTGAACATGGGAGTGAATTCGTAATTGCCCATCATGAAATTCCGCCCCCCCATCACATCCACGAGCACGAATGTCTCGTGCAGCCGGGAATTGCGAATGGACCAGGGAGCCAAAGTCGCAGTGAAGGCCAAAAGCATGCTCGCAATCGCGGCCACCCGCCGGGGTGCGGACGTGCCGCTGAGAAACATGAGCGCCATTGCCAGCACAGGCGGCAACAGCCACAGGACGCTCCGCGTGAGAGCTCCCAACCCTATCACCAACCCGGTCACCGCGAACAGCCACAGCGAGTCCCGTTCGATCGCGGATCGCAGACTCCAAATCGACATCGCCAGCAACAGTGTGAACAACGACTCCGTCAGGATGAAATTGCCGGCCCCCAACAGCGCCGGATAGAAACAGACCCAGGCCGCGGCAAGGAGCGCCACCCGCCGACCGTACAGGGACATACCTAACCGATAGACGACGACGGTCGTCGCCAGGCCCATCAGGGCCTGTATCAACCGTACCGCTCCGAAGGAATGCACTCCGAACAGTTCGTAACAGCCCGCCAGGAAAAACGGATACAGGGGGGGGCGGATCGAAGTCGTTACGCCGCGCACCGAATACTCGTGCAACTCGACCAGGTTCATCGCGATCGCGTCGTATTCCTTCTCGTCGTCGATGCGAATCGGACGATCCGCCGCCACCCACCATAGCGCCAGGCGCAGAGCCAGCCCCGCTGCAAGCAACAGCATGAGAGGGCGGCTGGAGTGCGGAGTGGATTCGGCTGGCATTGTTGTCTTGGCGCTGTGTCCCATGCATCCAAGCTACTTGAGGTGCCACAGCGGCGCGACATTCGATGGTTCGACGTTGAAC
>JALHPA010000431.1 GCA_022842745.1 Pirellulales bacterium | reverse complement strand
CGCAGGGCTAAATCCAGCGGCCCGTCTGGCTGAAGGCGTAACTCGCCACCGATCGGCGGATCAATGTGTTCCCTCCCCCTTGCTCGCCGCTGGCGCTCACCTGGTCGAACCCGTTAGCCCAGGCATAGTACCCCGCTCCGCTCAGCTTCGCCCACGGCCCGTCGGTCTCAAACACGTCATCGTACCGGCCGTCGCTGAAATCCGCCGTATCGTTCCCTCCGCTTGAATACGCCACTGCCAGGTCGAAGTGCTTCGCATGGATGGTGAAACCCGCTCCGCTCAGCGTCGCCGCGTCCGGTCCCGCCACGTAGCGATCGTCGCCCGGCGAATCGAACAAGTAGGCCATGTCCCAGCCTCCTCCATTCGCATCCGCGCTCGCGCTTTCAAAAGCAATCGCGGTATTCGACCAGCCGTTGCCGCTAAACGTGGATGAACCTGGCGTGGCGGACAACAAGTCGTTGCCCGCCGAGCCGAACAGCATCGCCGTATCGTACCCGCCGAACCGCGCTTCGCCGGTCGTCGCATCGAATCCCAGCGCCAGGTTGTAATAACCCGGCCCAACCATCGCCCCGTAGCTCGGTCCAGCCAGGTAGCTATCGGCGGCGGCCGAGTCATGGAACCGCGCCACGTCGTATCCGGCGGTGGCGTACGCATTCACACGAGAGAATCCCAGAGCGACATTCGAAAAGCCGCTCCCCGATAGCACTGCCGACGTCGGATCGGCGAAAAACGTGTCCGCCAGCGAGGAGTCATAAAGCCAGGCAGTATCTCCCCCCCCGCCGGCCTCGATGGTGATCTGTTCGCAGTGAAAGGCCGCTGCCTGGTAATTCGGCCCTCGCAGCGCCGCCGAGCCAGGCATAAAGACCGCCGTCTCCGGGGCCGCCGTCCCCACAAAACGCACCTGGTCGTCCCCTCCGCCACCGTCCACGCTCAACAGCGAAAGCTGAGCCGCGGCGATCGTATACCGGGCGCCGTTGAGCGTCAGCACATGTTCCAAACCGGCCGTGAAGGTCACATCGTCTGCCCCCGCCGTCCCCTGCACCAGCCAGGTCGATCCCGATCTCCACAGCATGTTCGTGATTCGCAGATCGAGATTCGCATGGCTGCCGATTACCTGAACATACAACCTCTCCCCGGCCGTTGCGGCCCAGTCAATCCGCGAAGCGCTGGCCAGCGTACTTGAAGCCACGACCTGACGAGCCGCATTAAGCAGCCGCAGTTCGACGTTGCCGCCCGAAACATCTCCCAGCGCCTCCACGGTCAGCGTTCCGGTCCGCGCCGCTGCCAGGCTGTACCACCGCTCCCCTGCGACGAGCTGACCTGTCAAAGATCTCGATTCGATCGTCCCCAGATCGGTCGTTTGCGTTTCCAAGCTGGCTGTCACCGTATAGACGCCAATCCCGCCCCGTGTACCCAGGCCAATCGTGTAGCTCTGTCCGGCGACGATCTCCATCGATAGGGCGCCAGCTTCGACGACGGAGATCGTATTCCCCGCCCCCACAATCTCCCACCGCGGCAGCAACTCCTGACCGACCGCCGCCGTTAAAACCAGGCTCCCCGATCGCGCCGCGGTGAAGCGGAAATAGTCGCGGTCGTCCACTCGGCCAATCGACCCGGTGAAGCGGCCGCCGGAATCCAGTGTCCCCAACGACCGGGCGGTGCTCGTCGTCGAGCCGATGTCGTCCGCGGGAATCACGGCATCCATCGCCCGCGCCAGATTGAGCTTCCGGTAGCTCTGATTGGTCGCCGGATCGAACACCCAGTCCGCGGTGTCGCGAATGACCGCCAGGATGCGATCCTGGTTGATTCCTGTCTGACCGGCGAACGCCATTGCTGAGCGCAGCAACACCGCCGCCCCGGCCAGGTAAGGACTGGCCATACTTGTGCCCGAGTAGGTGGCAAAATCGTCCCCGCGCCCGTTTCGATTCCCGGCATAGTCAGGAACCGTGCTGCGGATCCCCACTCCAGGCGCGGCCACCGACCGGTCCGACCGCTGGCTGAACGAAGCAATGCGACCGTTCCCATCCAACGCAGCCACCGGCGCCACGTGCGGGCTTGCGGCCGGATAGCCTAACCCTGGCGAGTTGTAGCTGCTGAAGTCATTGCCGGCCGCCACCGCCACAAAGATTCCGTCGTTACGCAGTTGCTGCAACTCATCTTCCAGCATCGCCCAGCCCGGGATCGACGACGAATTCCAGGTCGCCCCCAGCGACAAATTGACGGTCGTGATCGGATTGCGGAACGCGTTCCGGTTGGTGTGTACCCACCTCAACGCGTTCTCCACCCAACTGAAATAGCCCGCTCCCTGATCGTCGAATACCCGCAGCGCCACGAGATCGACTCCCGGCGCGACGCCTGGATTCGTGGTGTCGCTCGAACCGATAATCCCAGCCACGTGCGTCCCATGCGATCCGCGCGGTCCGTCGTCGTTCGGGTCCGCGTCGTTTTCGGCGGTGAAGTCCCATCCTCCCACGACTCGGAACGACGAGCCCAAACCTCCTCCCAACGCGGCGTGTTGATAAGCGATGCCAGAATCGATCACCGCCACCGTTTGTCCTCGCCCTGTCAAACCGTAGGCGGCGCGGGCTTGCTGTAAGCCGCTCTGTAAATGGGCCGATGGCAACGATTGCGGCGCCATTCCGTCGAAGTCGAATCGGCTGGGAGTCCGCAAGCCGGTCTGCGCCGTCACGGTATAGTCCAGGACGAAATCCGGACCCCCACCCGTCAACGACGCTTCCCACGGACTTCCGCCGGACATCAGGTAACGTGGTTCGCACGGCTCGATACCGGCCGCGCGCGTGGACCAATGGTTGCCAGGACGAGACATGGCGCAGCGATGCCGCGGCAGCTCGGCCAGCGGCGCGTGCGCTCGATAGAATGGCGCACCATGCCGCGAACCGCGCAACTGCCAAAACGGAATCGAAAAGGGATTGGATGTGCTGAAAAGGCCGTCGCTTCGACGGCGACCGAAGTCCGGAACCGGACCGGCGAGAAAGAACTCCTCGCTCGACCAAATCTAGGTCAGAGTTTGCGCCCCTTACCCGCCAGCGAGGAGCTTTTTTCAAAGACCCCACCTCGCGGCGGCGCGCCGCCGCCGAGATAGCATCCTGCGTTGACAAATGAGCACGCGGTTTACCGTCAATTCGACACGATCGATCTTTCAGCGATGGGAATGGGCGGTTAAACTTTGCATACTTTACAAAACGAGCCGACGGCGCAACCCGTTCCACCCGATCGATCGGAGAAAAAGAAGTCGCGTTTTGCCGGACAATTCCGCGGTGGAAACGCCAAGGGGCGTTCGGCCAGGCCTTTTGGCCTGAAGTTTGCTTCCTCGGATATCACGTATGCAAACGCCGCAGGGATTGCGGTACCGGCGTCCTCGTCCTTCACGCGGAGCACAGAGCATGGAAGCTCGATTCTTGCGCCTAGGCGCGTTCTATCTGGTGGTCGTCTGTGGTGGGGCCGGTTATCAGACTCCCAATTTCGTCGTCGAGGCCCCCACCGCCGCCCAGGCCGAGCGGATTGGCCGCATGGCCGAGCGATACCGCCATACCCTGGCCGTCGAGTGGCTCGGAAATTCGATGCCGGACTGGTCCGCCCCCTGTCCGATTACCGCTCACGTCGCCCCCCACTTGGGCGCCGGCGGCGCCACCAGCTTCCTGTTCGATCGCGGCCACGTCTATGGCTGGAAGATGGAAATCCAAGGCAGCGAAGAGCGCATTCTCGATTCGGTTCTCCCGCACGAAGTCACCCACACCATTTTTGCAACGCATTTCCGCCGTCCCTTGCCACGCTGGGCCGACGAAGGCGCTTGCACGATGGTCGAGCACGACAGCGAACGAAAGAAACAGCAGGATCTCCTCATCCGCTTCTTGCGCACCAACAAGGGCATCGCCTTCAGCCAAATGTTCGCCATGAAGGAATACCCGCCCGACGTACTCCCTCTCTACGCCCAAGGGTACTCCCTGGCCCGTTACCTGATCGGACAAGGAGGAAAGCACAAATTCATCGCATTCGTGGGAGACGGGCTGAAGCGAGAAAACTGGACCGCCGCCACCAAGTCCCACTATGGATTTGAAAGCCTGTCCC
>JALHPA010000430.1 GCA_022842745.1 Pirellulales bacterium | reverse complement strand
AACGCCTCCTCGAGGACCATCATGTCGCCGTACTCGGCGGCGGTGTAACTGGCTTCTTCATAGAACCGGGAAGCATCGGAGAGTTTCCCCGCGCGCGTCGCCACGTCTCCCAGCTCCATCAGCGCCAGTCCCGTGAGCGGATGATCGAGTTCTCCGCTGACGAGGAGCGATCGCTGGAGCCGCGCGATCGCTTCGCCGGTGTTGCCGGCGGCCGCAGCGGCGATTCCCACCTGCACATCGACCCAGGCTTCGGACCAGTGGTTGGGAATGGTCTGCGGTCGGGTGAGCGCGACGAGCAACTGGTCGGTCAGCGGTTCGAATTTGCACACCGGTCCCAAAAGTTCGTGCCGCCGCTTCATGGCCAGCGCCGTGCAGCGGGCGATCTCCTGGACGTTGACCTGGACCAGGATGGGGGGGGAGATTGGCCCCCCCTTGCGAATGCTGGCCTCCGTGACCGGCTGCCCCTGGGACATGAGCATCGTGGCGGGGAATCGTCCCAGCTTGGCGTTGCGCTGGCTGCGCCCCCAAGGGATCGCCGGGCGGGCGAGCGCGGCGGAGGGTTGCTGGTACTGGACCTGGACCATCCAGTTGGAGAACTGCAGGTAGAGTTGCAGAGCGGCGGTGTAGTTGTCGAGCGCGTCGCCGAATTGCCCCATCTTGTAGTAGCATTCACCGGCCATGGTGAAGTAGCAGATCGAATCGATCCAGCGGCTCTGGCTGGTCTTGATCGCCCCTTTGATCTCATCCTTGAAGCCGGCCAATGCCTCGCGGTAGTTCCCCTCGTAGTAGGCGGGAAAGTGAGCGGAGTACGTAACGCTGGGGGCCATCTTCTGCGCGAATGCGGACGTCGCGCCCAGCGCCCAGAAGCAGGCAAAAGCTCCGAACCACCGCCGGATCGGCCGCCGACAATTCGCCCCTTCCCCCCTGGATAGACCAGCGCAAAGCATGGTTGGAGTCTCCCTGGCGTCGCCCTCCGCCGCTTCGCGCTCGACCGGGCAACCTGCTTCTCGTCCGCGCGTCCACCGCGCGGCCGCCCGGCGGGCTTTCAAGCGGCGTGCGACCTACGGTCCATCATATCCGCGCGGCGCACGGCTGGCGAATTTCCCGTCCACTTCGATTCGTTCGTGCCGGGACGGACGGCCCAGCAACGCAGTCTTCGGCCCCTTGAGGAAGCATGCCGATTGGCCTGTGTCAAGCACGACTTTGCGGCGGCAAGGAATAATTCTTGCGGGAGCGAAAAATTGGCTTAATCCGGGTTGCTCGGCTCTGCGCGTGCGCATTAGGATGAAGGACAGCGGTACGAAGACGCGGCGATTTAGAGGATGAAACGCCGCGCAAGTCAGCCTGGAGAAAATGAGCGATGATTCATTACTCGTGCGATCTGTGCAAGCGGTTGATCGATCCGGAGGAGGACCTTCGGTACGTGGTCAAAATCGAAGTCCATGCCGCGCTGGAACCGGCGGACATCGACACGGCCGACGACGACCGTGACAACCTTCAGGAGATGCAAGAAATCCTGCAACGCATGGAAGACATCGAGAGCGAGGCCATTGGAGACGACGTCTACCAGCAACTCCGCTTCGATCTTTGTCCGGAGTGCCGGCGGAAGTTCGCCAAGAATCCGCTGGGACGCGAATCCAAGCAATTCGATTTCAGCAAGAATTGACGGCCAGGCCGGCAATGGCGAGGGATCGGAATTGGCCGACTGGGCGATCGGGGCCGGTTGAAATTCCAACCTTGTGTGACAATCCTGGGGTCCGCGTCGCGTTCAGCGATCGCGGCCGAAAGCGTATTGCGGTGCTTCCGCAGCAAGGCCGCGCCGTGACGCCTCGCTTCGAGGGATCGCCCGGCCCGGCGGATCGTTCCCCGGACATCGGGCAGTCACTGTACAGTCGCGCGCCCGGCGGAGAATCCCAGGGATGAGTGACCGCCGCTTTTATCCCCCCCGGCGCGGTCCGGCGTGGGTCATCGTAGGACTCATTTTGCTGGCGCTGGTGCGTTTTTGGCAGACTAGCCAGGAGAACGAAGCAGAGCCAACGCCCGCAAGCCTTCATCGGGTCCAAAGAGTGGTCGACGGGGATACCTTGCTGCTTACCGATCGACAGCGCGTCCGGTTGCTGGGGGTCGACACGCCGGAGACCAAGCGGCCCGATTTTCCCGTCGAACCTTGGGGTCCGGAGGCCTACGAATTCACCCGCCGCGCCGTCGAAGGCCGCGGGATACGCCTGGAATTCGATACCGAACGCGCCGATGCCCACGGCCGCATCTTGGCGTATGTCTGGTATCGAGAATCGACGAGAGGCGAGGAAAAGTTGCTCAACGAGGAACTGCTCCGCGCAGGCATGGGCCGAGCGACCTTGAATTATCCGTTTGCCGAAGCGATGAAACGCCGCTTTCGCGCCGCCGAGCGCGAAGCCAAGGCGGCAAAACGAGGACTCTGGTCGGCGGAGCGTCCGGCGACCAGTCGGGGAATGCTTGGCAGCCAGCAGCCGGGCAGGCAGCCGGTTAGCGGTGTTCAATAATTATCGAGGCTGTTAAAATCGGCTCATTCTTGGCGGCGGTCGTCGGGTCGACGACTACGGTGACTGCCAACAACCTTCCACCGCGGATGCTCCCCACCAGCCTGGAATTCCGCGGACCGAGGGATCGGTCATTTTGATCTGAAGAACCCCCCAGAATTGCAAATCTCGTGAGCAAGACTCCTTTGAAAATCGCCGTCATCGGCGGCGACGGCACCGGACCCGAAGTCACCCGCGAAGCCTTGAAAGTGCTGAAAGCGGTCGGCGCCAAGGATGGCATCGAATACAGAACGCAAGATTTCGACTTCGGCGGCGCGCGGTACCTCCGTACCGGCGAAACGCTCCCCGCAGGCGCGGTCGACGAACTGCGCCGGTTTGACGCGATTTTCTTAGGCGCGGTGGGACATCCCGACGTGCCGCCGGGCGTGCTGGAGAAGGGGTTGTTGCTCGAACTGCGATTCCAGCTCGATCAGTACATCAACCTGCGGCCGGTCAAGCTATTTCCGGGAGTGGAGACTCCGCTCAAGGATCGCGGACCGGCGGATATCGACTTTGTCGTCGTTCGCGAAAACACGGAAGATCTGTATTGCGGCGTGGGGGGATTTCTCAAGAAGAACACCGCCGACGAAGTCGCCAGCCAGACCGCCGTCTATACCCGCAAGGGATGCGAGCGGTGCATCCGCTGGGCGTTTGAATTCACCCGGCGGCGCAACAACCCGAAAAAGATGCTGACCCTGGTCGCCAAGACGAACGTTCTCACCTTCGGCCACGATCTGTGGTGGCGGACCTTCCAGCAGGTCAGCAAGGAATATCCGGACATCAAGGCCGACTACAACCACGTCGATGCCTGCTGCATGTGGATGGTCAAGAATCCCGACTATTACGACGTGATCGTGACGACCAACATGTTTGGCGACATCATCACCGACCTGGCCGCCGTGATTCAGGGGGGGCTGGGAGTCGCCGCCGGCGGGAACATCAATCCCGATCCTGGCGGGGTCAGCATGTTCGAGCCAATGGGAGGCAGCGCCCCCAAGTACACCAACCAGAACGTGATCAACCCGATCGCCGCCATCAACGCCATGGGGATGTTGTTGGAACACACCGGTTATCCGCGGTCGGGCGAGCGCGTGCTGAATGCCATCATGCGGGTCACTGGGACCAAAATGAAAGGCCAGGCCGCCGGAAAAATGGGCTACAGCACCCAGCAAGTGGGCGATCTGGTATGCGAGGCGTTGTAAAATTCGAGGCGCTGTAAATTCGAGGCGCCTTTAGACGTCTGTATCGATCCGGATGCCCTCGCGCCGGCCGGCTAGCCTGGTTCGCGGCCGTCCCTTCCTCCTGAATCGGCCGATCCGCCGTCGAGCGCCGCCACGATCGTCTTCCTCGCTTTGACGCGGCCCGGATATACTTAAACGGCGGGCAGCCTGTTTCTTGAAATCCCCCGGCCACGCTCCCCATACGGCTTGATCGCAGTGCGCGAACCTGTTTTGCAGCCCCAGTCGCAGGAGGAGGACGTCGAGCGCGACCTTCGTCCCCAGACCATGCGCGACATGGTCGGCCAGCGCGAGGTGTAT
>JALHPA010000429.1 GCA_022842745.1 Pirellulales bacterium | reverse complement strand
CCTCCCGCCGGGAGGGAAATAACGTCTACTATCGGGTCGCGAACGGATGCGTCGCCCCCCTGCTTGAACTCGCGCTGTGTCTCATGGAAGACGAGCGGCGCGAAAAATCATCGGAAGCGTAAAATGCACAACTCCATCCAAGATCAGGTGAGAGAGAAATACCCCGAGGTCGCCGTCTCAAGCTGTTCTGGAGATCAAACCGGAGTTCAAGCCGTCGCCCAGGCGTTTGGTTACTCCGCCGAGGAGTTGGCCAGCATTCCCGCCGACGCCAATTTGGGTCTCTCGTGTGGCAACCCGACCGCCTTTGCCAGCCTGGCCCCCGGCGAGGTTGTGCTCGATCTCGGCTCGGGCGGCGGACTCGATGTGTTCCTAGCCGCCAAGAGAGTCGGTCCTACCGGAAAGGCGATCGGCGTCGACATGACGCCGGAAATGATCGACCGAGCTCGGTCGGCTGCTCTCAAGCACGGGCTTGCCAATGTCGAATTCCACCTCTCGACGATCGACGAGTTGCCGCTCAAGAACGAGTCGGTCGACTGCGTGATTTCCAATTGCGTTATCAATTTGGCCCCTGACAAACGCGCCGTATTCCGCGAGATTCTCCGCGTGCTCAAGCCGGGCGGGCGACTCGCCATCTCCGATATCGCCCTCAAAAAGGATCTCCCCCCCGAAATCGGCCGGGACCTGCTCGCCTACGTCGGGTGTATTGCCGGGGCCATTCCGATCTCGGAATATGTCTCCGGTTTGAAGGCCGCAGGCTTTGGGGCGGTGCAAGTCGTGGACGCCCAGAAGGATCTGAACGCCTATTCTCAAGTTGAAGGTCAGTCCGGTTGCTGCGCGCCAGCCATGAATGCGCCTGCGCTGGCCGAGGCTGGCTGCTGCACGCCAGCCCCCTCCGGCGGTCCCGAATGCTGCTCGCCGCTTCTGGACCCTACCCCCGTGGCCGAAACAGAATGTTGCACCCCTGCGCCGAGCGACTCGACCGCTTGCTGTGCCGCGTCCAGCGGCGGGATGTCGGTCCACGCCGCGCTCGCCGACCTGCTCCGCAAATACGATATCAACGACTTTGCCGCCAGCGTCCAGGTCTTCGCGGTCAAACCGCACAAACCGTCGAATGCTCCCGACACTGCAAACGGGGTCCGACGATAGACGCCCCTTCGTTACGGCCGAATCCTCAAAGGCATCAAACCTCCCAACTCGATTTCTCCGTCGAAGGCATAAATAATGGCGAGCGACGCAAAGAAACGGTTACTCTTCGTCTGCGTCGAAAACAGTAATCGCAGCCAGATGGCCGAAGCCTTTGCTCGCCGCCACGGCGGCGACCGGATCGAAGCCTACAGTTCCGGATCGAAGCCCTCCGGGAAGGTCAACCCGCGCGCCGTCGAGTTTATGGCCGAGTTGGCGTACGACCTGGGCACGCATGTCTCCAAGCCTCTCGATCAGGTCCCGGACCGCGAATACGACGCCGCCATCACGATGGGCTGCGGCGACCGTTGTCCCTCGGTTCGCGCGGCACTCCGCGAGGACTGGGAAATCCCGGATCCCAAGGCTCTTCCGCCCGACGAATTCCGGGAAGTTCGCGATCTTATCGAGCGGAGGGTGAAGGAGTTGCTGCTGCGGTTGGGCGTCCATTAATCGCCATTTCTCAGCGCGTTGCGTCGGCTTGAATCCCGAGCCGCTCGGTCTCTTCCTGCGCCTATGCCCACTGCGAAAAACGCGCGATTCGGTACCGGGCTGGCATTTGTGAACACCCCCCCCGTTACCTTACAATCGTAAAAGTTAGAGATGGTTTCCGTCTCTTGCTCGCCGTCCCTTAATTTCTGGAGCCGCGACATGCTTTCCAACGCCCAACGCTTCTCGCGCCGCACCGCGGTCAAGTCGGGTTTCATGCTGGCCGGGTGCGCCGGCTTGCCAGCCTGGTTTGCCGCCGAGACCGCCGCGCTCGCCGCGCCCGAAGAACCGAAGTCCCCCAACGACATGCCAGGCATCCTCCTCGTCGGATGTGGCGGACAGGGCACGGGAGACGCCCGGCAGGCGGCTAAGTTTGGCAAGGTCGTGGCCGTGTGCGACGTCGATTCGCAGCATGCCGCAAAGGCCGCCGAAACGCTGAAGGCCGAGGCCAAGTTCTCCGACTTTCGGAAGGCCCTCGAACACCCCGGAGTCGACGTCATTGTCAACGGCACGCCCGACCACTGGCACACATTGGTCAATATCCACGCCATGCGCGCCGGCAAAGACGTGTACAGCGAAAAGCCCCTCACCCTGACCATCGCTGAAGGGAAAAAGTTGGTCGATGTTGCCCGCCAAACCCAGCGCATTTTGCAGACCGGCAGCCAGCAGCGCAGCGACGCTCGTTTTCGCCTCGCCTGCGAGCTGGTGCGCAATGGCCGCATCGGCAAGCTCAAGCACATCCTCACCATGCTCCCCTCCGGTCCCGCGGAAGGACCGTTCAAGACCCAGCCGGTCCCGGCGGAGTTGGACTGGGACCTTTGGCTGGGACAAGCCCCAGCCGTCGATTACGTTCCGGAGCGGTGCCACGTCAAATTCCGCTTTTGGTACGACTACTCCGGCGGCACCGTTACCGATTGGGGGGCGCATCATAACGACATTGCCCAATGGGCCAACGGCACGGAACGCTCCGGCCCGGTCCGCGTCGAGGCGAAATCGCTGCTCGATCCGGTCCCAGGCGGTTACACCGCGATCGGCCGGTACCAGATCGAATTCGCTTACGCGAACGGCGTTACCCACACCTGCAAGAGCGTCCCCCGCGAGAACTTCTACGGCGTACCGACCGGTGAACGGGGATCGGCCGACGAACGGAACGGCGTCCGCTTTGAAGGGACCGACGGTTGGATCTTCGTCACTCGCGGAAAGATCGATGCCAGCCAGCCGGAACTTCTTACCCAGGAACTCCCTGCCTCGGCCGAGCGGCTGTATGCCAGCAACAACCACATGGGAAATTTTTTCGAGTGCGTCCGCACCCGCAAGCAGCCCATTTGCGAACCGGAGATCGGCCACCGCAGCGTCTCCGTCTGCCATTTGGGAGTCATTGCTCTCCGCACCGGTCGCAAGCTCCAGTGGGACCCCGAAAAAGAGCAATTCATCGACGATGCGGCCGCCAACGCCTACGTTTCCCGCGAAATGCGCAAACCCTGGACGCTCGACGTCTGATTGGTCGCAATCAACTGGGCCGCGTTTTCCCCCACGAGGTCGCAATACCGCTCAAGGCGGACCCTAGATCAATGTGCAACCCCGCCCAGCCAGCGCACTCGCTGGCGCTGGCCTCCGAATCCCTTAGGAACGCCACACGCGTGACAGTCGCTCGACTGGCAAGCATGGCAATATTCGCGGCGCTTGGCGCCATGTTCAGCGCCTTTTCCGCTCCCCTCCGGGCCGAAGACAAAGGCATTCCCGGCATCGGCCCCATCGAGCCGCTCAAACAACTCCACACTGGCTTCGAGTTCGTCGAGGGGCCGGCCGCCGTAGGCGCGGAGTTGTTCTTCACCGACATCCCCAAAGCCCGCGTCCATAAACTCGACGCGAAAGGCCAGCTCTCCGTCTGGAAGGAGCACTCGGGTCACGCCAACGGACTGATGGCCCGCGGAAACGAGCTGCTTGCTTGCCAGATGGACGGCCGCCTCGTCGCCTGGTCGCTCGATGGCAAACAGGAACGGGTCCTGGCCTCCGAGCACGATTCCAAGCGCTTCAACGCTCCCAACGATCTGGTTGTTGATCGCGAAGGTGGAGTCTATTTCACCGATCCCGCCTTTCGCGCTCCGATGCCTCTACCCCAGGGGAAAACCCGGGTCTATTACCTCCCTCCCCAAGGCGTTGTCCTCCCGCTTGTCGACGACCTCCCCAATCCAAACGGCATCATCCTCTCCCCTGATGAAAAAACCCTATATGTCATTCCCTCTGGCCAGGCGGAGATGATGGTCTACCCCGTCGAGTCGCCGGGGAAACTCGGCCGCGGCCAGGTATTCTGCTCGCTTCGCCAGGCCCCCGGTCAAAAGAACGGTGGCGGAGACGGCCTGGCCATCGATCAGCAAGGCAACCTGTACATCACCTCCAAGCTCGGCATTCAAGTCTTCGATTCGGCAGG
>JALHPA010000428.1 GCA_022842745.1 Pirellulales bacterium | reverse complement strand
GCTTGCCGACCGAATCGAGGCGAGTGATCGCGCCGGCGGCCTTTTTGGCCAGCGTGGTATCTGGGAATCCCTCGACGATTTTTCCGTACCACTCTTTCGCCTTTTGTTCCTGGCCGGCGACCTCTTGAGCCAGCCCCAGTTGCAGCATCGCGTCGGCCGCGTCGCTGCTCTTGGGGAACGCTTCGGCGTATTTTTCCAGGTTTTCAAGCCACTTGTTCTGAATTTTGGTGAAGTCGGGGTTCGGCTGCTGGAGGCTCAGGCCGTAGTCCGCCGTCATGCAGCGGAACTTGACGTACGCGGTCAGGTCGGCGTCGTCCCCTTTGGCGACCTGGTCGAACAGTTTGTTCAGCCGTTCCACGCCGTTGGGGAACGTGCCGCTCTGGGTTGCGGCGCTAACCGTATCGGCGAAATTCCGCACCCAGTTGGCCCGGTCCTTGGGATCGCTTTCGTCGATGATCTGGTTAAGCAGGTCGGCCCGTCGGTCGTTGAGCTTGGCTTGTTGATCGGGGCCGGCGGAAGCCAGTTCGGTATCGAGCTTTTGGGCTTCCTCGACCAGCTTCTGGACCTTTTCGCTGGGGGCGTCGGCGGACGCTTCGGGGCGGTCGCCGCTCCGGTTCGGCGCGGCGAAAAAGTACCCGGCCAATTCGTTCTTCGCGTTTTCGCCGAGGGCCGGCAGATCGATCAGCCGCCATAGATCCCCCACCTTGACGAGCGTGCCGACGGGCACTTGTCCATCCTTGCCCTCGCTCTCGATCATGGCCATCACGTTTTCGTAGGCCGTGATGTCGGCGGTCGAGCCGTCCGTCCCGGCGGGAATCAAGCCGGGCCGCGTGCCGCCGAAATGGATCCAGGTCGTTTTCGGTCCGACCACCTTCTGTTTGCGGGCCAGTTCGGCAAAGGCGCCCTTGGCGCTGTCGATTTTCTCGCCCAACTCTTTGCTTTTCGCCGCGGAGAGACCCAGGGATCGCAATTCGGCCGCCGTCAGCAACAACCGCTCGAACCGGTCGGCGTCTTTGTCGCGGAGGGCCAGCACCAGTTCCGCGGTCACCTCTTCCGGCGAAATCGACTTCCAGGAATCGACTTTGCCGTCCTCATTGCGGTCGATGCCCCATTTCGAACCGGCGATCGTCAGCCAGCGGTGCTGATCCGGCTTGCCGTTGAAGTTTTCGTCGATGTCCCGATAGACCTCCATGCCATCCTTGTAGTAGGTCCAGCGGTCGACCACATTGTCTTTGTTGGTGTCCAGAAATTCGCGCAGGATCTGGCCATTGGCGTCCCGCACGATCCAGCCGGTCTGGCCGTTGATCTTCTCGGCCTTGATCGTGCATTTGCCGATCGCGTCCGCGGCCGGCACGTCGTGCTCGACTTCCTTTTGCACCGGCGCCAGCCGCAACGCTTGGGCGGCCGTGGGCGCTTGACCGAACGCGGCGAGAGGCGCCTGGAAGGACGCTAGCACCGCGGCGCTTGCAGCGGCGGCCTGAGCAAAACGACGTGCGCGATACCGAAATGCCATCGGACGGTTCCTTTGACCAGTTTTCAGAAGCAATCTTGCGGCCGATACGGCCGACGCGCCGCCATGACAGCCCCCATTGGCGGGAAACACGTCGGCTGAATCCGCTGCCGACGCGCTGCCCTTATTTTCGGTCCTGACGGGGGAATGTCATTACCCGACTGGAAGGATTTTACCGGCTTGGACAATCCCGTCGCGGTTCGGGGACAGGCAAAGCGCGGAGTGTGGGAGGGTTAACGAACCCGCGGGCTTTGGGGTCCGCTCGGGATTAGCATTTACAGCAAGCTCTCGAGCAGCAGCCGCAGCTTGCGCATTTCGCCGTCGTGGTCGACCTCGGGCATGGGGACGATATGCACGCTCAGGGAACGATGGTAGCGATGCATGCTCAGTTGCGTGATCAGTCGCCCGTACTCGATCTCTCCTTGTCCCACGCGGACCTGGAATTTGTCTTTCCGCGTGTCGCGCAAATGGACGTGGATCACGTGTTTGAGCAGTTGGTCGTAGTTGCCCCCTTTGTGCGGGCCGCAGATGTAGTGGCTCGGATCGAGCGTGATGCCCAAGCCCTTCACGTTGTCGCACAGGGCCAGCGCGGTGTCTGGATTCTCCGTCAGGCGGCCGACCTCGGTCTTCAACCCGACCACCACTCCATCCACCGACGCGATTTTCACCAGTTCCCGCAGCCGCTCAATTTCCGCGTTGAACGGGGTTCCCAGTTCCGAGGCGCCGACGGTCATCGCCACGACCTTGCAGGCTTTCGCCAGCCGGCAGCAGGCGGCAAACTGCGCGAAGTAGTCCGGTCCCTCGGCCCAGTCGATGGCAAAGGCGGCCGGCGTCAGCCGGTGGGTGTCCCGGCACAGTTTGATAGCTCGCTCGGGGTCGGACAGGACCATCGACGGCTTCAACTGCTTGCCGGACTCATTGAGGGCAAATTCAACGCTCGTATACTCCAAATCGACCAATCGGCTGAGCGTCTCGGTCAGAGACAAGTCGGGAAAACACTCCGTGGATGCAGCGACGAACACGTGGGACACTCCTTCCAGAAAACGAATCCAGGCCGATAGCCGCCTGGGAAATGGACCCGCTTACTCCGTTGCCTTGCATGGGCCCAACGGCAGTAGCCTAGCGGATGACGCCCCCGCATGGCAACCGCAGCGAACGGACTCGGCGGAAGCGGCGCGGGGCGCGCCGCGGCGCCGCTGCCGCTGGCCCGCGGATGGCGGAAAAAGGCCGCAATTGGCCTTTACGCCGTCCCGCTGGCTCGTCTAACCTTCCGCGCGGTTTCGGAACCGCTGCGTTGCGCGAAAGGGTGGTCCATGTTGCGTTCGATCCTGGTCACGTCGTTGGTCTGCGGGTGCGCGACGCTGGTCTCGGCGGATGAATTCCGCGTCGACTCGCGGGTCTTTATCGCCAAGCAGACCGAGCCCCATAGCACGAATTCCACGTTCTTTCGCGGCGACCACATTTACGACCTGCTCGACAAGCCGCGCCAGATCACCGTCTACGACACGGTGCGGGGGCGGATCGTGCTGGCGGATCCGGAGCGGCAACAAAAGGTCGAGATCAGCTTCGGAATGCTCAAGGCCTTTTCGAATGAGCTGCGAGCGCGCCCCTTGAAGCGGCCCGATGCATTTATCCAGTTCGCGCTGCGCCCCGAGCTTGTGCCGAGCACCGATCGGGAGACCGGCGAACGGGTGTTTTCCAGCAGCCATCTGACGTACCGCGTTGCCGCCGCAGCAGCCGAACGGGAGTCCGTGGCGGCGCGTTATCGCGACTTCTGTGACTGGTCGGCTCAATTGAACGCGATGGTCAACCGCGGCTCGATGCCCCCCTTCCCGCGGCTGGCGGTCAACGAAGCTCTCGCCAGCGAAAGGCTCGTTCCGGAACGGATCGCGTTCCACGTTCCCCCGCGGCAATGGATCGGTGGAAAAGCCGTCCACCTCCGCAGCGAACACGATTTTCAATACCGGCTGTTGGACGGTGATCTGCGGCGGATCGAACAAGCGGGGGAGACCTTGGCGAAGTGCCAATCGGTCGGGCTGGCGGAGTTTCTCAAAGCCTCCACCGACGCCGCCCGGCTCGAAAAGCAAGCCGCTCGCTAGTCCGACATTTCAACGTGCGGCAAGCGTTCTAGGGTTGCAGCCGAATGTGCTGGACCTGGTGTTCGACCAGCCAGCGCAGCCAGTTTTCCTGCTCGTCGCTGATTTCAAACTCCGTGGAGTGGTAGCTGTCGAGCGGCGAGACGACCTCGACCACTCCCTCATCCAACCAGCGGCGCGCATCTTCCGATCGGATCCAATACTCTCCGCTCGGCAATCGCGGCGCGCCGTCTTGCCCCGCGGGAGTCATGAAATAGGCCACGTCGGTGCAGAACCGGGCCGGCATGGGGCAGGGGGGAACGTGCGGTCGGTCGACGGCGATAATCAACATCGCGATGGCTTGCTCCAGTTGGGAATTATGGGCAACGTGCACCGCGACAAGCGACATTTCGTTACGGTTTCGTTCGCCGTCTGTCACCGTGCGGACGCGCGCCGCAGTCGGTCGTGAATCGCTGCCCACGGACTGCCCTGGGGGGGCTGGTCGATCGGAAGAGCG
>JALHPA010000427.1 GCA_022842745.1 Pirellulales bacterium | reverse complement strand
CGGAATTGATCTTCCGTGAAAATGGCTGGATTCCCTTGGGTTCTTGCCCTGTCCGTTTCGAAGGTGAAACCGGCTGGGTCGAAGCGGGCGACAGCGGCAAAATGGTCTTAAGCTCGCCGGCCCTGTTGGCCGGCCGCACGGTGGCCGAAATTGGCGGTTATCCCGCCACGTTCCATGTCCGCGACTTCCTCGACTGCGTCAAAACGCGCAGCCAGCCGAAGGGGAATGCCGACGCGGCTTGCAACGCCCACATTGCTTGCCACGCCGCCAACGTCGCCCTCCACCTGAATCGCCAGGTCAAGTTCGACAATAAGACCAACTCCTTCATCGATGACGAACAAGCCAATCGTCTCCGTTCCGAGGCCCTGCGAGAGCCTTGGCGGCTATAAACCCCGCCTGCAAAGAACGAGTCGGCTTCTCATTCCCGCCCACCACGAATATCACGACGCCATGTCTCAACCTAACCGCTTATTTTGCCTGGGCATTGCCCTCTTCTTGATCCTGCCGAGTGTGGCCGCTCTCGCCGCGGAGGGGCACAAAACCTCCCCCGCGGTCGAGAAAGAACAGCTAGCCATTCTGCGGTCGAACGCCTCCGCCGCCGACAAGGCGATCGCCTGCAAAAAACTGGCGATCGACGGCTCGACGGCCTCGGTTCCCGATCTGGCCAAGCTGCTCTCCGATCCGCAGCTTGCTTCCTGGTCGCGCATCGCGCTTGAGGCCATTCCCGGCCCAGAAGCCGACCTGGCCCTTCGCACCGCGGCCGAGTCGCTCGAAGGAGAGCTGCTGGTCGGCGTGCTCAATTCCATCGGCGTCCGCCGCGATGAACAAGCCGTGGCCGTCCTGGCTACCCGATTGAACCATCCCGATACCGAGGTGGCCGCCGCCTCCGCGGTGGCCCTGGGGAAGATCGGCAGCGCCGGCGCGCTGGCCATCCTTCGCCCTGCCCTCGCCACAGGCCCGATGCCGGTCCGCTCGGCCGTCGCCGAAGGGTGCATTCTGTGCGCCGAGCGCCTCGACGCCGCCGGCAACTCCGCCGAAGCGGCCCAACTCTACGACGCCGTCCGCAAAGCCGCCGTCCCCAAGCAGCGCTTGCTCGAAGCGACCCGCGGCGCGATCCTGGCCCGCCGCCAGGAAGGCCTGCCGCTGCTGGTCGAGTTGCTTCGCGCCCCGGACCGCGATTTGTTCCGCCTCTCCTTGACGGTTGCCCGGGAGTTTCCCGGCGACCAGATCGATCGCGCCCTGGCTGAGCAACTGGGGCAGTCATCGGCCGACCGCGCGGCTTTGATCCTTCAGGCCATGGCCGACCGCAAGGAGACTGTCGTCGTGCCGGCGATCGTCAAAGCCGCTTCGCAGGGTCCGAAAAATGTCCGCCTCTCCGCCCTCAACGCTCTCGGCCGGGTCGGAGACGCCTCTTGCCTTGCCGGCCTGTTGGAAATCGCCGTCGATCCCGACGCCGACCTGGCCCAAGCCGCCAAAGCCACCCTCGCCGACCTGCAAGGAGAAAAAGTCGACGCCCAAATCGCCTCCCTCCTGCCGGGCGCCAAAGGAAAGAGCTATCCGCTGCTGATCGAACTGGTCGGGCAACGTCGCATTGAAGCCACGCCCGCCCTGATCAAGGCCCTGGAAAGCAAAGACCCGTCGGTCCGCGCCGCCAGCCTTCGGGCGCTCGGCGAAACCGTCGCCCTGAAAGAACTCCCCGTCCTTATTGGCCAGGCGGTCGCGCCGAAACAGCCTGAGGATGCCGCGACCGCGCTCGCCGCCCTCAAGGCCGCCGCCGTGCGCATGCCCGACCGAGAGGCTTGCGCGAGCGAACTCTCCGTCGCCCTCGATCGGTCTCCAGCGAAAACGAGGCTGCTGCTGTTGGAGATCCTCGGTGAAGTCGGCGGAACCAAGGCCATGCATCGCATTGCCGCCGCGGCCAAAAGCGACGATGGCGAAATGCAAGATGCCGGCAGCCGTCTGCTCGGCAAATGGAACAGCGTCGACGCCGCCCCCGTCCTACTCGATTTGGCCAAAACCGGCCCGGCGGCCCAATTCCGCACGCGTGCACTGCGCGGCTACATCGGCCTGGCCCGTAAGTTCGCCATGCCGGAGGAACAGCGGGTCGAAATGTGCCAAAACGCCTTTGCGCTGGCTCGCCCCGCCGAACAGAAGCTGGTCCTCGACGTGATCAAGCTGCATCCGAGCGAAGGAGGCTTGAAGCTCGCGATCAAGGCCCTGGAAACGCCCGATTTGAAGGACGAAGCCACCCAGGCGACCCTCTCGGTGGCCCAAAAGCTCGCCGCCAAGGGGGCCGATGTCAGCAGCCTGCTCTCTACCGCCGGCCTGGGAAAAATGAAGCTGGAGATCACCAAGGCCGAATACGGCGCAGGCACATCCCTCAAGGACGTGACCGAAGTAGTCCAAAAGCGCGTCGGCAGCCTCCCCATCATCGAATTGGCCTCCGCCAATTACAACGAGAGCTTCGGCGACCCGGCCCCTGGCAGCGTCAAGCAGCTCAAAATCCAATACCGCATCAACGGCAAAACCGGTGAAGCCTCGTTTCCAGAAAACGCGGTGATTATCCTGCCGATGCCGAAATAGGCGCCAATCGAGCGGATCCCGGGGCGAAATAAAGGTGTCAGGAACCTTATTTTTGACCTCTTGTGGTTGCCAGGGTAGGATGTCGTCATGGGTCGACCACATCGAGCGGCTACCGGCGGGGTGATTTATCATGTCCTCAATCGCGCCAACGCGCGCGAGCCAATCTTCCAGGACGCCGGTGACTACGAGGCCTTCCTCCGGATCGTCGCCGAGGCCCGCGAGCGAGTCGGAATGCGGATCCTCGCCTGGTGTCTGATGCCCAATCATTGGCACCTGGTTCTGTGGCCCGTTCACGACGGTGATCTCTCGAAGTTTACAGGCTGGCTCACTCTCACGCACACCCAACGCTGGCACGCCCATCGCCGCACGGCCGGCAGCGGGCACGTCTATCAGGGGCGTTTCAAATCGTTTCCCGTTCAAGAGGACGACCACTTCCTGTCGGTCTGCCGGTACGTCGAGCGCAATGCCCTGCGGGCCGGCTTGGTCCGGAAGGCAGAAGACTGGCCCTGGGGCAGCCTGCACGCCTACGTGCATGGGGGCATGCAGGCCGAGTTGCTCGCTCCCTGGCCGATCCGCCGGTCGGCAAACTGGGTTCAGCACGTGAACGCAGTGCAGACGGAAGCCGAACTGGCCGCAATCCACCGCGCGATCCAGCGCGGGCAGCCCTACGGCGACGACCGGTGGACGAAACGAATCGCCAATCGCCTGGCGCTGGAAACCACGCTCACCCCCCGCGGCCGACCCCGGAAGACGGCTGAGGAGGACGGAAACGGTTCCTGACACCTTTTCTTTTCCACCTTTTCTCTTCTTTTCTCCCGAACCAGCACTGTAGTACTAATATGAGCGCTCACAATTCCACGGAACGTGGGTTTAAGGGGGGATTCTCGTCACTTTATTGGTGGCTGTTAGCGGCTTTGTGTGTTGGCGTCTGGGTTGCATTGCGACGGTTTAATCGTCCGTTTGAAGCATGGGAACTTGTGCTGAAGGTGATGTCGGTAGCAGTGGTGCCGGCGGCAGTACTGGAGTGCGTGTTCAGAGCGTTTCTTAAAGCGTCAAGTCCCATACTACAGTTAAAAGTACTACCAAGATTAGTCGTATTTATTTTCGTCGTATTCATTGTCGCCGAGCTTGCGTATTTAGTTGCGTCGCGGTAAGTCGTTATTCTCTAGTCTTTTGAGTCCTAAGAAAGGAAACGGTTCCTGACACCTTTATGCTTATTCCTCTCCCCCCAGCGTGCTCTTCCGCCGCAGGATGTGATGGTAGTGCTGGGCGAACCGGTGCGCCTCGTCGCGCACGTATTGCAACAGCCGCAGCGCAAATGACCGCCGGCTGAGCCGAAGCGGCTCGTCCGCCCCCGGCACAAACACCTCCTCCTCCCGTTTGGCCAGCGAGAGCACTATGGGGGGCGTCAGCCCCAACTCGGCGAACGCGGCCATCCCGGCATTGAGCTGTCCCTTTCCCCCGTCGATCAGCAGGATATCGGGAAAGGCTTCCACTTCGTCGTGCAACCGTTGAAATCGCCGC
>JALHPA010000426.1 GCA_022842745.1 Pirellulales bacterium | reverse complement strand
GGCTCTTCGAAAAGTTTTTTGGCATCGCCCGCAACCGCAAACTCCCGCGTTTCGCCCGCCGTACTTTCTTGCGCCGCGCCGCGCGCCGTCGATTGACCCGTCCCACCCGTCGCAGCGACCAAAAGGTTCTGTACTTCGTCGACACCTACGCCAATTTTTTCGATCCCCAGTTGGGGGACGCCCTGGTCGCTGTATTCGAGCACAACGGCGTCGCCGTGTACGTGCATCCGGACCAGCGCGCCTCGGGAATGGCTTCCATTACCGCCGGGGCTCTGGACACGGCGCGCCGTCTGGCCGCGCATAATTTGCCCCTCCTGGCGGAGGCGGTCCGGCAGGGATACCAAATTGTCACGACCGAACCGTCGACCACTTTGTGCCTGACGCGCGAATACCGCCACCTGATCGACGATGACGATGCCCGGCTCGTCGCGGAAAACACCAGCGACGCCTGCGGCTACTTGTGGAAGTTGCACCAGCAAGGCAAACTGCGCTTGGACCTCAAGCCGGTCAACGGCACCGTCGGCTACCATCTACCTTGCATGACGCGCGCCTTGCAAATCGGCTCCCCGGGCGAGAACTTGCTCCGTTTGATCGCCGGACTGAACGTACAGCGCATCGAGAAAGGCTGTTCCGGAATGGCTGGATCGTTCGGTCTCAAGAAAGAAAACTTTCGCACCAGTCTGCGCGCCGGTTGGGGGCTGATTTCCAGCCTCCGCGAACCCGGCCTCCAGGCCGGGACCTCCGAGTGCAGCGCCTGCAAAATGCAAATGGAGCAAGGCGCCGCCAAGTCCACCATTCACCCCCTCAAGTTGCTGGCGCTCGCGTATGGCAACCTGCCGGAGGTGGCCGCCCTGCTCACCAGCCGCCCGGACGATGCCTTCATCTCATGATCCCCTCTCGCGCCCACTCGCCGCCGCCATGCTCATCGCCGTGAAACTCTTCGCCCAGCTTCGAGAAACCGTTGGCAGCGACGTCGCAACCCTCGACCTTCCCGACGGAGCGACGATTAAGATGCTCCGCAGCCGGCTTTCCGATCAGCATCCCCAAGTGCAGGCCCTCGTGGCCCGGTGCCTGTTCTCCATCGACGCGGAATACGCCTCGGACGCCGATATCATTCCGCCGCACGCGGAACTGGCCTGCATTCCTCCCGTCAGCGGCGGCTGACAGACCGCTCATCCCATTGGGTCAATGATCGAATTAACCACCGATCCCATCGATCCCGCCGCCGTGACCGCTCGCGTCCGTTCGCCGCTCGCAGGCGCCGTCGTTCTGTTCCTCGGCGCCACCCGGCAAGTCACCGCGGGTAGAACCACGTTGTGGCTCGACTACGAATGCTATCTGGAGATGACCACGAAACAACTCTCCGCCCTGGAGCACGAGGCGCGCGGACGCTGGAATTTGATCGAGTGCGCGATCGTCCATCGACTGGGTCGCGTCGACGTGGGAGAAGTCAGCATGGCGGTGGCGGTCAGCAGTCCGCATCGCCGCTCCGCCTTCGCCGCCGGCGAATGGCTGATCGACCAAATCAAACAGCAAGTCCCCATCTGGAAGCAAGAACACTGGGACAACGGCGAAAGCGAATGGATCCATCCCGCCTGAACTGCGCTGCTCCCGCCGCGGTCTTGTTGAATCCGATTTCGAATCTCGATCCGAGCGTCACCCTTCTCTCGCTCACATCGAGCGGATCGCCAGCCCCAGCAACCCGATGCCAATCGCCGCCGCCACGCCAATCGAAATTTGCAGCCAGAGCCTGCCCCGCCGGCTGTCCCGAACCTCGGTTTCAAGTTCGCGGTGCCGCTTGACCTCCAGGCTGTTCTTGCGCCGCAGGCGAAACTTGCTCTTGCACATCGGGCACAATACTTCTTCATCCATCCAATCGAGCGGTGCGTCGAGCAAGTGCCCCTTGGGACACGGAATCCGCAGGAACGCGTTTCCCGCGAGTTCCAACTTGTCGGCAGGAGCGGCCGGTGAAGATACCGCCTGCTCAGCCGATTCGAGCGGCAGCCCGCTCGGAATGACAAACGGGCTTCCGCAAGCTGGGCAACAGAACCGCCCTCCCCGCTGCGAGTCTTCCGCTTCGAGCATGTGCCCCCGTGGACAAGTAAATTGAAACGACATCGCGTTCCCCGCCAATAGCCTTTTGCCTCTCCCGCTGGTAACCGCCCGCTCCATTGTGTCCGCAGCGCTGGCTCGCGCCAAACGGCTGCCGCCAGCGAACCACTCCTGACGAGGGGCGTTTTGGGGTCTTCGCGTCCATCGGACTGATCTTGACCGTGCTGTCGGACTGCCTATAATCCGCCCGCTCGCGTCGGATGAGATTTTGCGCCGACTTTGCGGATTGTATCTAGTTTGCAGCCGCAGTTGACCGATCATCCAAGACGTAACATGCCGCAGCAGCCCCACGGGGCGCGCCCGGCATTCCAGCGGCAACTCCATACAGCCCTCATGGAAGAGGGTGCGATCGCTCGTCGGCATGGACGTCGTCGGCCTCGCCCCCTTTTCGACCAGCAAAAGGCCATAGCGATGCGATTCTCCCAGGCCCGCCTTGCCAGCCCCCTCGTTCTTGCCCTCGGTCTCTCCGGCTGCCAGAGCGGCGCAGGCAGTTGGTGGAAATTTGGCAAGACCGATTCCCCCAGCGCTTCCGCGTTGGCCAATGCACCGGCCTATAACACGAAGCCGTCGCTCCCTTCCAGCACCCAGTCCCCCAGTTCCCTCGCGGCGACAACTCCAGCAGCTACCAATTGGAACACTCCCGCGGCTTCCGCCCCGTCGAACACCTACGGTGCCTCTCCGGCTAGCTACAACAATCAAAGCTATCCCAGCACCGGCTACCCCGGCGCCACGGGGATGGCCTCGACGCAGCCAGCCTCCGCCACAGCTCCCACCTATGCGTCCAACGGCATCAACCCGCCTCCCTCGGCCGCTTCCGCCGGAGTACAGAACGGGTACTATCCCGAAAGCTACGGCGGCGGCTTCAATGGCGCACCAGTTAACAATCCTGCGCAATTCAACAATCCGTACGCCTCTAACGGCGCCGCGGCGGGGCAATCCAATCCAGCAAGTTACGCGGCGCAAAGCGACATCGCAGGATCGCAGCCTGGCCCCTCGTCGACCGCGGGAGCCTACTCCGCCGGCGGTCCCTACGGCGCCGCTGCCACCCCAACCTATGGAGCAGCCACGGCCGAAACGTCCGCTACCACCCCCGTCTACGGCGCCGATGCTGGCAACCCGGCCAACGCTTACAACGCCGCTGCCAATCCAGGCTACGCCAGCGGTGAGATTCGCACCGCCGACGCCCGGGCAGGCGGCGCCGCCAGTTCGACCCTCGGAACGACCCAATACAGCGGCGCAAGCTCCACCTACAATCCTGGCCAGACCGGCTTTGTGCCCCCGTCCGGACCCTACGGGACCAGCGGCATCGCGGAGCCGTATTCCGCCGCGTCCGCTACCCCTCCTTCCACCCCGAGCGGTCGCAAAGACCCCTTCTGGCGGCCTGGTGGCACCTCGGACTATCGCCGCCCCGCCGACAGCGCCCGCCCAGCCGGCGCAGAAACCGCCGCCCCACCCGCCAGTTCAGGCGTAATGCCCGCCAATTATGAAACCGGTAACCCCGCCGCCGCGGCCTCAGGCGTAGCAAACCCCAGTACGGCACTCCCAGCCAACGCATCCCCCAACAACGCTTTCCAAAGTAGTGCCGTTCAAGGAAACACCTACCAGGGTAGTTCGGTCCAGAACAACACCCCGCCAGGCAGCGCCTATGCCGATCCCGCCCAGGCTTCGGCCGCCGCGGCGCAGCCAGTCACGGTCAGCGGCCCCACATCCATCGGCGGCGGCTACCGATAATTCGATTAACGAGTTTCCCGCCAACAGCGTCTCTCTAAACCGCCCCGCTCCAATCCCAACTGCTCCACTCCCGCGGCCCCTCCTCGTCTGATCCGGTGAGGTCCGTCCACGGAAGGTTCATGTCGGGATTGAACTTCCACGGCACACGGCGATTCTCGGCCAGGACTGGCCGGATCCTTCAGGCGACTCGTCGCCACCGACCGCATGCGTTCCGACTGGATCATGCGGCTGAACTCCTTCCCCAAGGCGTAGGCAGGCAGCTCGAT
>JALHPA010000425.1 GCA_022842745.1 Pirellulales bacterium | reverse complement strand
CTGGGTCGGTTCTACGACGGGTGGGTAGCCCCCGAGGGGCATCTCGGGAGAGATTGAGTTCGTACGGGTCGTCAATCGCTTCGACTGATTGGTTTGCCCATCCAGAGCCCTGCCAACTCGCGAACCCTTGATTGGTGAATAGTGGCTGTCCGAGAGGATCCAAGGCAACTGAAAGTCGCCCGCGCAGGTCCGGGGGGGACATAAATCCGCCAATTCTGGCGGTGGGTAGCGGATCCGGATAGGTCCGCGGGTATTGATACATTTGGAGCAGGTTCTGCCAGTCGTCTGTGTTCCTACGACCGGGCTGTGGCATTCCCGGTACGGACGTGTCGTAGTCGCTGCCATACCGACCTTCCAATGGCTGGGTTCCGCCCGGTAGGCCCTGAAGTGGTGCGACGATTTCGCCGGGAGCGCGCATGACCGAACCGAAACGGATTTCGGCTGGTCCAACGCCCAGACCACGGATCAAAGGGGGATTACTAGACGGATCGAACTGACCTGCATAAGGAGGCCGACTAGGCGGATTGAAATTCTGAATCTCATCGAGGGAGCCGTGGGCGTTGACGTTTAGGCGGCCGTCCATGTCGAGGACGAGGAAGGCGAAGAGGGGTTTGTAGACGCGGCCGTCCCTGGTGGTCTGGGTGGGGTAGCCGAGGTCCATCCAGACGCTATCGGCGACGCCGTCGCCGTCGTTGTCGACGTCCCAGCCCCATTGGGCGGGGGGGGGAACTGAATTGAGCGCCGGGGGCATGAATTGCGGCGGGCCGGGCGGACTACCAGGCTGCTGCGGCGGCGGCATTTGCCCGAGCAAGGCGGCGGTCAGGCCGGGATTTGTCGAAGCGGTGAAGTTGGGGTGGTCGATGTGGTTGGGGCGGAACATGATCCGCCGCAGGAGGGCGGCGTTGGTCGCGCGGGCCTGCGGGGACATGGTGGCAGGATCGGCGAAGAGGCCGTCCTGGGGCTGCCCGCTGGAATTGACTCGAGCGTTCCAGTAGGCCAGAAGCGCGGGGTCATGGAAGGAGGGCTTGATGCCGAGGAATGGCTCGGAGGGGTTGCCAGTGCCGCTTCTGCTCGCTGTGCCGACGATTTGGGCGTTGGCGTTGGTTTGGATCCAGGCGAGGAAGGGATTTTGGTAGTCGGGGGCGTCGTAGTCTTCGTTGGCGCCGCCGGGACCGGAGAAATCGTAGTAGAACGGTTGGGGGCGGTCGGTAGGGAAGCCGAGCGGGGCGTAGTAGGCGGGGAACGAAGCGGTATTGGGGAGCAGGGCGTAGGGGGCGTTGAGGGGAGAGAGCGCCGCGGAAGTGTCCAGAGCGTCTAGCTGGCCGGTGACGGGATTGAAGCCAGCGCCGGTGCCGGAGAAGGGGCGGCCGTTGATGATGAATTCGTCTCCCAGACGGGGGCGGACGACCTGGCCGTAAGAGTCTTTGAGGGGGGCGATGCGGACGGAGGCGGAACGGGGGCCAGGCGTCACCATTTTCATGGGATCGTCGATATTGGCCGAGCCGTTGCTCTCCAAAATATAGGTGCTGAGGCCCTTGGCGGGGCCATTGACCAGCGTGAGGACGCAGCCATTGTAGACGCTGACGCGATTGTCGAGGGGGATGCGGTAGCGGGGATCGTTGGCGAGCGTGACCAACTGGAGGTCGATCAGGCCGCCGGCGAGGTTCTGAGAAACGCCGGAGACTTGGCCTTTCAGAGCGCCGTACAGAAGGGTGTTGACTTCGCCAGGGAGGGGGAGGTCGTTCTTCGCGACCGCTACGCCGTACATGTCTACGAGCAAATTGTCGCCGTTGAGGGGAGAGCGGGGGTTGAGCGAGCCGCGGAAGAGGTCGCGGGCGGCGCTTTCGGTCAGCTCGACGGGGTTGTCGCCGGTGCGGTCGAAGCGGCCGATGGTTATGGCTGCCTGGCGGTGGCGGGTGGCGACGAGGACGAACGTGACCGCGATAACGACGAACAGGATCAGCAGGCTCAAGATGACGAGGATCAAAACGCCGCGGCGGTCGCGGGTGCGAACGGACGGGCGGCGGCGCAAGAAGCCGGTTGCTTGTTGTTGACGAGCCATCTTAATCCACTCCGATCAAAGCCGAATCTTGCCCGAAACGGCGGTGTGTATGCGGCGATGTATTCTTGTGCGCAAGCCTGGCGGCCGGTCAGTTGGCCCAGAGGGACGCGCCTTCGAGGTGCATGGTTTTTTCGTAAACGCCGACGACCCCTTCGTAGACCGAGACGGCGACGTAGGGGAAGGCGGCGGTGTTCCAATCGGGACCGGCCAGGGTGATTGTGCGACCGGGCTGGCCGGTGAATCCGGCGCTGGCTTGGAACGGCTCGACCTGGGAGACGCGGTACCAGCGGAGGTCCTTGGGGACGTCGGCCTGGTTGAGGACGGACGTGCCGCCAACGGTGACCCAGTCGCCGGGACGGAGGGCGGTTTGGGCCTCGGTCCCGTGGATGGTGAGCTGGCCGCCGCCAAGGCCGAAGCCGCTTAGGTCGGAGGGGCCGCCGGGGGTTTTGGAGTCGACGCCGAGCATGCGCTCGCGGGGGGCGTTGTCTCGCTCGGGGTTGAAGAGGCCGCCGGTGAAATTGCGCTTGTGGAAGACGACCAAGGAGACGTTGACCTGCGTTTGCAGGAGGGGATTGCGGGAGAAGAGGTGGACGGGGGCGAGGGTGACGAGCCAGGTGAAGCTCCCTTCGACCTGGCGGCGGAGAGGAACATTGTTGGCGCCGAATTCGATCTTGCCGACGGGGGGCAAGTCGGGGTCATTGGGGTCCTTTTCATAAACCGCGTCGTCGCGGGACATGAAGATCGTTTCGGCCAGGGGGTAGGACATGGCGAGAATGCCGCCTTGGCTGGTGGGGGTTACAAGTCCCAGGCGCTGCATCTCGAGGCCGGGAATCTGATTGTTTCCGCCGTTATGGGGAAAAGTGCGGACGGCGGCGAGGGTCAGGCCGGAGGGGGGGGTGGGCTGGGAGGCGAGCGCGATCATGAGAGGATCGATCGCGACGGGAAGCTGCAATAGGGGTTGGCCGGTGGAGGGATCGCGGCCGATCTGGCCGCTGGTCGGATCGACGACGGGAACGAGCAACTTCGAGCCGAAGTCGACGCGGGTCCAAAAGCGGGGATCGGAGAAGTCGCGGGTGCGGAACTCGCGAAAGCCATTGAGCGCGACGATGCCTTTGCGCTCTTCGATCAGGGCTTTCTGCATTTGGAAGGAACCGACCGGCAGGAGGGAGGCGATGCTGAGCAATCCCACGGCCAGGACGAAAATGGAGATCAGGACTTCGAGGAGGCTGATGCCGGCGCGGGGAGCCATGCGCTTCGAGTGGAGGGGAGCGACGGCCGGCGCTGCGGGAATTGTTCGAGCAAGGACTGTTTGAGCGGGAATCGGAAGGTCAAACATTAGCGGCCTCCGATGTTTTGGGCGGTGCGGGCGTAGGCGCGCGATTCGCGCAGGGTGGGGACCGGAATCGTACCATTAGGGGAGAAGCGGCTGTTGGGGTTGGCGACTTCGCTGGTGGTGCAGAGCCCAGTGAGGGGATTGATGGCGACCCATTGGTTTTCCAGGTCCTGGAAACTGGCGACGGAGGTGTTGGCCGCTTGGGCGCCGGGGTCGATGGTTTTGGCGATGAGGAAGAACAGGGGAGCGGTGGGTTGGGCGACGGTGAAGACTGCCTGGCCGCGGATGAGGGTATCGAAATAGACGCTGTCGATTCCGCCGGCGGCGTTGAACATTACCAGGACGCGGTTGGTGCAAACGGGAGCGTTGGGGGCGGCGAAGGCGGTGTTGTTGGCGGAGCCGGAGGAAGCCAGGTCGACGTGGACGCCGATGGGGAGCTGGACCGGCTTGTCGGCGGATTTGACGGGCTGGCGGTAGATCTGGAAGGGGACGGGCATGGGCGTGCCGCCGGAGGGGAGGGGTTCTTCGACCTGAAGCAGGTTGCCCGAAATCCAACCGTCATTCGAGGTGTTCTGTCCGCCGAGAATGGTGTAAAGGGGGCCGCGGTAGTTGAGACGGATACGATCGCCGACGCGAACCGTCTGGGGGGGGATGGGCTGGGTGAGATGGGGGGGAAATAAGATCCGAAATTGTCTCTGTGAATAATGGTTGGGGTTGGG
>JALHPA010000424.1 GCA_022842745.1 Pirellulales bacterium | reverse complement strand
CCAAGGCATCGAGTTCGGTCTTGGTCTCGTCGGGGTCGGTGTGAATGTCGACGAGTGTGAACGTGAACGCCTCGGTCGGGGGCGGGCCGCGCACCCGAAACGGCGCTACGAACGGCTCCCGGTGGAGCAAATCGTCCGGATCGTCGACCGTGTACATCGAGCTCCGATCGACTTCGATTGTCGCGGTGTCGAATACGATCGCGTATTGTTCCTTGCTGGACGTCCGGCCCAAACGCGGCCCGATCACATAGTCGTACCGGCGGCCCGTGGCGTTGATCTGCGCCACGAATCTGGGCAATATGTCGTCGCTCTTCGCCCGGACCTCTTGAATCGCCACCACGTCGAACCGCCGGACCGTCTCGGCCAGCACGCTCATCGCTTGCGGTTTTTGGAGCTTCGACTCCCCAAACACCTGGATATTGAACGACGCGATCCGCACCGTCGACCCAGGCGTAACCGGAGGCGGCCCCACATCGCCGGACGCCACCCCCGCCGACCCGTCCCGCGGCTGAAACTTGAGCCCCTCCAGCCCATCGATCCGGTACTTCAAAAAGAACTGCCAGCCGGCGAACGCCAGTCCCGCCAACAGCAATACCGCCACTGTCTTTTGCACGCGCCCCTCCTTGGGCCAAATGCACATCGCGTCCAATCGTCTCGTCCGTTCCCCAAGACGCGGCGGGAACTTTAACAACTCCCCCAGTATCTCCCAAGGCCCAATTTCGGGTCCGTTGCCCCAAACTGGCCCAGCAAATCGCCAGGCTTCCATCGCGACAAACGCCGTAGAACCCTCGACCGGCGCTCGAAACCGAGGACAACTTCGAGAGTTGACTCCCAGCCAGCACACCGGCTCGCGATCAGCGATATCCCAGCACACAAGTGGGAATTCCCATCGCGGAGTATGCACCGAATGGTGGCATCCATTGCCTTGCGGATGGGCAGCAACCGATCGAAGTTTTCCCACAAAATTTTCAAAAATGCCTAAATTGCTTGGACTTCCAGTCACGTCTCGCTGCACCTCAATCCTTGGCACGGGACTTGCCATCGGCTACCGCGGACCTCTGGTCTAGGGGAGTGCGCGATTTGAGGGAGACGAGAATTATGGGGAACCCCCCACCTAGTGGAACTACGGCCAACACTGCCCGCGGGGTTGTCGTCCAGTTGCTGTCGCCGACCAATGGGATGGTGCTCAAAACCTGGAAGATCGCCGGGAAGAACAAAATTTCGATTGGCCGCGAGACCGGCTGCGACATTGAAGTCTTGGACCCCTTTGTCTCCCGCAAACATGCGGAACTGGTCCACAACGACGGCAAATGGTGGCTCGTCTCCCAGGGTCGGAACGGGATCCTGGTCCACAATCTGCGCGTGGAAGAAATTCCATTGCACGGCGAGGTGACGTTTCGTCTCGGCAGCGCCGGGCCGGAAATGCGATTTTTGCTGGAAGGCGCGACGGAATCGAACATGGCCACGCTCTGCGTCGATACGGCTCCCATCACCATCTTCATGGTCGACGAAGCCAAAGTGCAAAACGAAGTCGGCGCCATCACCGCTCGAGAAGAGTTTCGGCGGCTGCAAGAACACGTCCGCGAACTGCGCCGCAAACGCCAGTCCTGCGGATAACCTGCGGTGGAACGAGAAGAGAAAGTGCCACGGGATAGGCCCACAGGCGGACGGCATTTCAGCGTTATTTTCAGCGAGGCTCGGATTCCTTGAGCAAAATCATTTCCACGCATTCCTTTCGCGGGGGGACCGGAAAGTCCAATCTCACCGCCAACCTGGCGGTGCTGGTCGCGCGGGCAGGATACCGGGTCGCGGTCATCGACACCGACATCCAGTCCCCCGGCATCCACGTGCTGTTCCGGCTCGACCCGTCGTCGATAAAGCACTCCCTCAACGACTTCCTCTGGGGCCGCTGTTCCATCCAAGCGGCCTCCTACGACGTCACGGCCAGCGCCATTGGTCAGGTGGACGAATCGACGGATCGCCCGCGCCTGTTCCTGATCCCGTCGAGCATTAACGCAGGGGAACTGGCTCGGATCCTGCGCGAAGGATACGACGTCTCCCGGCTCAACGACGGGCTGCAGGATCTGCTCTCACAACTGCGGCTGGATTTTCTATTCATCGACACCCACCCCGGGGTCAACGAAGAAACGCTGCTCTCGATTGCCGTTTCGGATTCGCTGGTCCTGATCGTGCGGCCCGATCAGCAGGATTTCCAGGGAACCGCCGTGGCGGTGGAACTGGCCAGGAAACTGGAAGTGCCCGAAATGTTCCTGGTCGTCAACAAGGCCCTGGCCGGGACCGATTTTTCCGTGCTCAAGGACTTTGTCGAAAGCATGTACCGGGTCGACGTCGCCGCGGTCCTGCCGTTGAACAATGAAATGGTCGAGATGGCCAGCGGCGGCATCTTCAGCAACCGCTATCCCGAGCATCCCTTCACGCGGGAGCTGAAGCGGGTCGCCGAGCGGATCCTGAAACCTGTCCCGCAACCCATCGCTTGAAGATCCTCCCTTCGCTTTCCTTTGCTTCTTGGCACGTTTCCGGGAGTGTTTCGTCGTGACCGCCACATCCAGCGACCAAGAACTCGATCTGCTTGTCGGTCGCATGAAGGCGGCCGCGGCCCCCATTCGCGAGGTCCTGCGCGAAATCCATGCCCGGTACGCGGCCCGCGACGAGGGCAAAGTCGCCGACTATATCCCCGAACTGGCCAAGGCCGACCCGCGCTGGTTTGGCCTCGTCATCGCCACCGTCGACGGTCAGGTGTTTGAGGTCGGGGACTCCCGCCAGCAATTCACCATCCAGTCCATTTCCAAGCCCTTCGTGTACGGTCTGGCGCTTGAGGATCACGGTCTGGAGGAAGTGCTCAAGCGCGTCGGGGTCGAGCCGACGGGCGAAGCGTTCAACGCCATCGTCCTCGACGAAGCCTCGAACCGGCCGTTCAACCCCATGGTCAATGCCGGCGCGATTGCCACGGCCGATCTGATTCAGGGCCGCGACTTTCCCGAGCGCGTCCGACGTCTGGCCGCCATGTTGGGAAAGTACTGCGGCCGCGAAGTCTACATCGACAACTCGGTCTTCATGTCCGAACGCATGACCGGCCACCGCAACCGCGCGATCGGGCATTTGATGCTCAATTTCGGCATGGTCAGCCCACAAATCGAAGATTCACTGGAACTCTATTTTCAGCAATGCTCGGCCATGGTCGACGCGCGAGACCTCGCCCTCATGGGGGCCACCCTGGCGCGAGGGGGCGTGAACCCCTTGACCGGCCAGCGGGCCATCTCCCAAACCTACGTGAAATACCTGCTCGGAATCATGCTCACCTGCGGAATGTACGACTACGCCGGTGAATGGGCCTTTCGCGTGGGGATTCCCGCCAAGAGCGGCGTTGGAGGGGGGATCGTCGGCGTGGTCCCCGGCCAATTTGGAATCGGGGTCTTTTCCCCCCCCTTGGACGCGAAAGGAAACAGCGTCCGCGGAGTGCTCGCCTGCCAGGAGCTTTCCACCCGGTTCGGCCTGCACTGCTTCGAGCAGGACTTCGCCGGCCCGCAGCTGCGGGATATGTTGACCCCCGCCCGCGCGGCCAAGGTCAATCACACGGACGGGCGAGCAACCGCCGCTTCCGCCGACGCCGTCGGTTTCCCAGTGGAACCCTAGTACGGTACCGGCAGGCATTTCCGCTCGCGCGCAGCCCAGCAATCAGAACGACTTCTTGCCCCCGTCGCCGGGTTTCTTCTCGGCGGCTACGCACTCCGCCGGAGTGATGCAGCCGTCGTCGTTGAGGTCATACTTCTTGAACTCGGCCACTTTGGTCTTGGTCCAGGTCGAGGAGTACTCCGCCATCATGACCTGGCCGTCGCCGTTGGCATCCGCCCGCGTAAACCAGGACGGAATCCCCGACGGCAGCCGTTCGGTTGGCGTCAAGAACCGCTTTCCTTTTCCAGAACTGCTGGAACTGGATGACGACTTGGATGACGAACGGGCCGGCGGGGGCCCAAACTCGTCGTCGAATCCAAAATCTCCCCCTGGCGGCCCACCGCCGAAACCGCCCCGTCCGCCACCTCCGCCACCACCAAATCCGCCGCGCCCTCCTCCGAATCCGCCCCGCTGCTCGCCACC
>JALHPA010000423.1 GCA_022842745.1 Pirellulales bacterium | reverse complement strand
AATCGCGCCCTTCCTGCGCCGCCAAAATCGCCTCCTCCTGGAGCGGGCGAAGGGCGTCAAAGCCCCAATACTGCCGCAAAACCTCGGCAATTCTTGGCGCGGAAGGTGCTTTCGGCAGTCCAGTCATAAAGCTCGGTTATATCAGCCGCCGCCCAACCCCTCCCAGGGGCCTTCACTCCGGCGAGAATTGAGATATTGCCAATACCCGACACGTCGATACAATTGTTTAGAACAGTTGTTTGAATCTGACGTTTGACTCTTTCTGCCGCTCGTTCCCTCCCTCGCCGCCGCGAGCGATTTTCCACACCTTCAGTCGAACTCCTCATCTGCCCCTACCGTTATGGCCTGGATCGCGTGGCGAATGCTGATCGGCAATCGCGGCAAATACCTGGGTATCGTCCTAGGCATCAGCTTTGCCGCGCTGTTGATCGCCCAGCAAGCAGGCATTTTCTGGGGTCTGATGAACATGACCGCGGCCCAAATCCGCGACGTCCGCGGGGCCGACCTGTGGGTCATGGACCCCAACGTCCAATTCGTCGACGACATCAAACCCCTCTCCGACAACGACATGATGCGCGTCCGCGGCGTGCCAGGCGTGGAATGGGCGGTCCCGTTTTACAAGGGCCTGGCCCGCGCCCGGATGGAGGACGGCAACTTCCAGCAAGTGATTCTACTCGGTCTGGATGACGCCACCCTGGTCGGCGCGCCCCAGGAAATGCTGTCCGGCAGCTTGAGCGATCTCGACCTGCCCGACGCCTTGATTATGGACGACGCCGGCTACAAGCAACTATGGCCCAAAGAGCCATTCCAGCCGGGCAAGGCGTTCGAAATGAACGATCGCCGCGGAGTCCTGGTCGGCATCTGCAAGGCGTCGAAGACGTTTCAAACCTTCCCGATCGTCTACACGAAGTTCACCCGCGCCACCCAATATGCCCCCAGCGAGCGCAAGGTGCTGTCGTTCGTATTGGCCAAGGCCCAGCCTGGCCAGTCCCTCGACGAACTATGCGCGACGATCAAGCAACAAACCGGATTGTCCGCCCTCACCCGCCAGCAGTTCATCCGTAAGACGATCATGTACTACTTCACCCGCACCGGAATTCCCATGAATTTCGGCATTACGGTGTTGCTGGGGTTCATCGTTGGCACGGCGATCGCCGGTCAAACCTTCTACCTGTTCACGGTGGAAAACCTTCGCCAGTTCGGGGCCTTGAAAGCTATGGGCACGAGCAATCCCCGCATCGTCGGCATGGTCATGCTCCAGGCAGCGCAAGTGGGACTGATCGGCTACGGGCTGGGCGTGGGGGGCGCCGCGGCATTCGGCGTCTTCGCCAGATTCAACAGCAAGCTGGCTTTTTTAATGCCTTGGTGGATCCTGGCCATCACCGGAGCGGCCGTGCTGCTAATCGTTCTGCTCACCAGCTTGCTCAGCGTGCGCCGCGTGCTCACGGTCGAGCCGGCGATCGTGTTCAAGGGTTGAAAAAGCTTCACCAAGCCGACGCCCTTGGCGGCGGAAACGAAAATCGACGGGCCCGCCTGGGTTGTTACTGTGTTAACCGCTCCTCCCAATATCGCTGTCCGTTGCCGCGGCGTCACCAAGGACTTCGGTTCCGGCGGGACGAAGGTCATGGCCCTCCGCGGCGTCGATCTGGACGTCCGTCTGGGGGAAATGACGCTACTGGTCGGTCCCAGCGGCTGCGGCAAGACCACCCTGCTTTCGGTCATCGCGGGAATCATGGAACCGACTGAGGGCGAAGTGGAAGTGCTCGGCGCGGATTTGGCCTCGATGCCCAACGGCGACGTCGTCCGCTTTCGCGGTCGAAACATCGGCTTCGTCTTCCAGCAGTTCAACCTGTTGCCGGCCCTCGATGCCACCGAAAACGTCGCCGTGCCCCTGTTGATCGCCGGAATGCGGCGCAGAAAGGCTCTCGCCAAAGCGGCCGAGGTCCTCGAACTCGTCGGGTTGTCCGACCGAGCTTACGCTCTGCCCAGCGAACTTTCCGGAGGGCAGCAGCAGCGCGTGGCCATCGCCCGGGCCTTGGTCCACCAGCCGGCCTTGATCGTCTGCGATGAGCCAACCTCCGCCCTGGACGCGGTCAACGGCCGCCACATCATGGAATTACTGCACGATTCCGCCGTCCAGCCCGATCGGGCGGTAATCGTGGTTACGCACGACAGCCGGGTCTATCAATTCGGCCATCGGATCGCATCCATGGAAGACGGGCACATTATTTCCGTCGACGACGCTTCGCACCACCAGCCGGCGGCTGCCGCGGCCCATTAAAGGGACTATATTCATGTGGTTATCCATTGCGGGCGTACGAGGCGCCCTCATCCGCAAGCCCGCTCGTTCGCAGGGCCTTCCGCTCTCCGCCATGATCGTCAAATACATCTTGCCGTTAGTGGCGTTGGGGCTGCTGATCTTTGCCGTCAAGCACGTCATCAGCAACCAGCCGGTCGAGAAACCGGTCGAGCCGCCGGTCCAGCCGACTCGCTCCCCGTTCGCCAAGACACTGGCCGGCGCCGGCATGATCGAGGCCCAGTCCGAGAATATCGCCATGGGCACGCCGCTGCCGGGCGTTGTGGTCGAGGTCTACGTCAAGGAGCAAGATCGGGTCAAAGTCGGCCAACCCCTGTTCAAATTGGACGATCGCCAGCTCCAGGCCGATCTAGGGACGCGCAAGGCCTCCCTCGCCGCCGCCCAAAGTGAATTGATCCGCATGCAGGCCGGCACACGCAAGGAACAGGTCGACATTACCCGCGCCCTGGTCGCCGAGGCTCGGGCCAATCTCGCCGACGCGGCCGACGAATTGCGCCGCGCGGAAGGGCTGGCCAGCGGAAACCAACGGGTCATGACCGAACAGGAACTGAACAAGCGCCGGCAAGCCTACAAAATCGCCGAGGCGAAATTGCTCAAGGCCGAACGAGAGCTGACGTTGCAGGAGCGCGGTAGCTGGCAGTACGACATTGACGTCGCCGCCGCCGCCGTGAAACAGGCCGAGGCCCAGGTCGCCGCCGTTCAACAGGAAATCGAACGCCTGACGGTCAAGTCGCTGGTCGATGGGCAAGTCTTGCAGGTCAACGTCCGTCCGGGCGAATTCGTAGGCACGCCACCCAGCCAGCCGCTGGTCCTGCTGGGCAATATCGACCGGCTGCACGTTCGCGTCGATATCGATGAACAGGACATTCCCCGCTTCGTTCCCGGCAATCCTGCCGTGGCGATGCTCAAGGGATACAACCAGGAGCGTTTCGACCTTACCTACGTCGGCGTCGAGCCATACGTGCTGCCGAAAAAGTCGCTCACCGGCCAGAACACCGAGCGGGTGGATACCCGCGTGCTGCAAATCATCTATGCCCTCGAGCCCAAGGATCGGCCGCTGTTTGTCGGCCAGCAACTGGACGTGTACATTGACGCCGATCGAAAAGGCGCGGCAAAACAGCTTGCGACCCAATCGTCCAACTGACTCCCCACAGCGGGAAATCTTCGCGTCCAGCCGCTTACCGATCGGAGGGGAATCGTGCTAACCCTGGACTTGCTCGACGGCGGCCCGGGACCGCTCGAGGTCGCCGGTTTGCTCCCCCGCTGGACGCGCACCCGCGGTCTGGCGGAGATCGAGCGGTTCAACGTGCGTCGCGGAAACCGCGCCCAGCCGCTCGCGGAAGCCTTCCGCATTTCCGGCGATCCCGCCGACGCTCAGATCTTCATTCGGGGAGATTGTGCCCACATCCATCGCATCGGCGAGGGCTTGGACGAAGGGACCATCCGGGTCGAAGGAAACGCCGGCCGCCACTTGGGAAGCGGCATGCGCGGTGGAGAAATTCACGTCCAGGGGAGCGTCAGCGACTTCGCCGGCTGCGAAATGAGCGGCGGGACGCTTCGCATCGCCGGAGACGCCGGTGATTACGCCGGTTCCGCCTACGCAGGCAGCCACTGGGGAATGCGCGGCGGCGCCCTCTTGATCGCCGGCCGGGCAGGGGACGAAGCGGCCACCCGCATGCGCCGCGGACTGCTCGCAATTGGCCAGGACGCCGGCGCCTGGGCCGGCCACGAGATGCACGCCGGAAGCCTGCTGGTGTTCGGTTCATGCGGCGCGCGGCCCGGCGCCGGCATGCGGCGCGGGACAAT
>JALHPA010000422.1 GCA_022842745.1 Pirellulales bacterium | reverse complement strand
GCGTTCGCCGATCGGCGGGCTGTGCGGGGGACAACCCACGGGCTTCCAGCTTGGCCAGCACAAACGCATCGACCGGTGTCCGCAACCAGCCTCGATTGGCGACGGGGGGTTCGGCGGGGGTGCGTATCGGCTGAAACGCCCAGTGAGCCTTGGCCTTCTGGTCCAAAGTGTCGGCTGGGCCGCGGTTCGGCGCGGTGGCCGGCCAAACGGCCCCGTCCCTGATCCAGGCCGATAACGTGGCGATCGCCTCCGGCGGCAGTTTACCGGCCGGCGGCATTTTGATCTCTCCGGCATACTCGACCGCCGTCACCAGCTTGCTCTTACTCGGTTCTCCAACAGCGATTACCGGTCCCTCGTCGCCGCCGCGCATCAGGTGTTGGGGCGAATCGAGACGCAGCCCGGCCTCCTGCTTCTTTTCCCCGTGGCATTCCCAGCAGTGATTGGCCAGCAGCGGCCGGACCTGCCGTTCAAAGAACTCGTGGTCCGCCGCCGGCCGCTCGGTCGGTTCACCGGCGCGCGCCGATTGCTCGACAATGGCAGCCGGGGCCAATAGCCCGAAAACGATCGCAACCAGCACGGTTCGATCCATCGACAACCTCGCGGAGGGCACTCAGGGGAGGTTTACAGGTGGGCACATTGCGGATGGCGCACGGATGGCTTCCCATCCGCGACCGACCCCCATTATAAGACCGTTTCGCTGTCAGCACATCTACCAGCGGGGCGCAAACTGGATTAAATACCCCACTATGGACGGGATTCCGTCGGGGATTGGGACCTTGGGAAGCTGCGCGTCGTGCGTTCGGCCGCTTGGGACCAATCCGTCGAATCCGGGATCACTACTACAATCGGTCGATCCCCACTCTCCCCCCCACCACCCTGCTCGTGGTTCCCCGCTGATCTGGTGTCCCCCGGCGGTGGGACGCTGGCGGTAAGCTAGGGTTGCGGTAGAACGCAAATCGGTTTCGACCAGTTCGTTCGCCGAAGCCAATCACTTGAAACGCTAAAAAATTACCGTCCACCCTGTAACGAGTACCTGCTCGTTGCGACTGCTCATTGGACAATCCGAGCCATGAACGGAACGCTCGCCGCCGCACAAGAGAACTGGTTTCTGGCACAGTGCGCGACGCCTGATGAGAAGCCGTGGAAAGCCCAGGCCGCGTGGCGGGTCGACGTTTCTACCTATCCATTCCGAATCGGCCGTTTGTCGAGCCTGCACGTCTGCCTCCCCTGCCCCACGATTTCGCAGATCCACGCAGAAATCGACCGCGGCGAATCAAGCCTTCTCCTGCGGGACCTGGCCAGTAAGAACGGCACGTTCCTCAACGGCCGGCGGGTCCGAGACGTGGTCCCGCTTGAGGAAGGCGACGTCATTCAGCTCGCCAGCACCGCGTTCCGCTTGGGCCGCGATGCTGTCCCTGCAACGGCCAATGCGACTTCCAATCGAGCCAATGCCACCTTGGCATTCGCCACCGCGGCGGCGTCATTCGATCGGCTGATGAGCGATCGCGCCATCATCCCGCACTTTCAGCCCATCGTCCGCACCGACGATTTGGTGTCCGTCGGATTCGAGTTGCTCAGCCGCGGCACGTTGAACGGCTTAGAGACACCCAAGGCCATGTTCTCCGCCGCCGAGCGGCTGAACCAGGCACGACCGCTAAGCATGTTGCTACGCAGCCAGGGGGTGCAGGCGGGGTTGCGGTTGACCGGGCACCCCAACCTGTTCGTCAACACCCATCCAGAGGAAATCGGTACGATCGAACTATTCGAATCGCTGCGCGAGATCCGCCGCTTGGCGCCCGAACAACCTATCACACTGGAAATCCACGAGGCGGCCGTTACGTCAACGGTGGCCATGCGAGCTCTCCGAGTGATCCTCAACGAATTGGATATGCGATTGGCGTTCGACGATTTCGGCGCTGGCCAGGCGCGGCTGCACGATCTCGCCGACACGCCGCCGGACTACGTGAAATTCGACATCCATTTAATCCGCGACATCCACCTGGCCTCGAACAAACGACTCACGCTGCTAAAGTCGCTGGTACACATGGTCCAAGATCTGGGCATTGTCACGATCGCGGAAGGCGTCGAGTACGAGGAAGAGCTCAACACCTGCCGGCAGTTGGGCTTCGAAATGGCCCAGGGGTTCTTTTTCGGCCGGCCCGCGCCGGTAGAAGATTGCGCGGACGGTTTGCCGGAGTGAGCCAGCCTGGCCGGTCGACTTCCTGAAAGGACTCCTGGCTTGTCGCGCATTCTCGCTCTCCAACCTCACTCGTCGCCCAAAAGCGTCATGCGGCCGGAGAGCGAGCTTGGAGCACGGAATCCCGGCTGTTGGGCTGGAAATCGGTGGGCTAGAATAATGCCACTAGTTCCCCTCGGCTTTCGCGCATCCACGGTCTCGCCTCCCGATGGCCTATCTACTTTCGTGTCCCGGCTGTCATCGCCAGCTTGAGGTGTCCACTGGGCAATCGGGCCAATCGCTGACTTGCGCCTGCGGCAACCGAATCGATGTACCGACCCTCAGGGATCTGATGGGGCTGCCCCGCGCGGACGCCCCGGCGCCTGCGGCAGCCTCTGCCTGGAGCGTGGGCCATGGGATCGTCCTGCTGGGCGTACTGGTCGCCGTGGCCGCCGGGGCGTTCAGCCTGTATTTGAAATTCCGTTCGCCCGCCGAATTGGTCACGATCGAAGCTCAAGACTTCGACCGCTACTCGCCAGCGCAGGCATGGGACGCCTGGGACAAACTCAAGCTGGGAATAGACGTTCCGGTACTCGAGGGCCAACGGGCCGTTGAATATCAAAAGGCGATCGATGCGGACCGCCGCCTGCAACGCTGGGAGATGGTCGCGTATGTCTTGACGGCTGTTGGATTGTTGATGACGGGGTGGGGAATCTACCTCATATTCAACCAGCGCGCGGCTCGCGGACCCCGGGGCAAGGGAAGACCGACTTGACCAACATGGGCGAGTTGCGCGCCACATTGGGCAATCCCGTTGGCATCCCGTTGGCATCGACAAAAGGAAAAGCGATGAAAGCCGCCTACATCCAGCACACCGGTCCCGCGGACGTTATTCAATTTGGCGACTTGCCCACACCGGAGCTTACCGGCAGCGAAGTCCGGGTCCGCGTGTTGGCGGCGGCTCTCAATCCGGTCGATACGTATATCCGCTCAGGCGCGGTGGCCATGCCGCTCAAGTTCCCGTTCATTGTCGGCTGTGACCTGGCGGGGACGGTGGACGCAGTCGGTCCGCTGGCCACCCAATTCAAGGTGGGGGACCGCGTTTGGGGATCAAATCAGGGTCTTCTCGGGCGGCAAGGCACGTTCGCGGAATATGCGGCGGTCGATGAAGCCTGGCTCTATCCGACGCCGACCGGGGTAGGCGACGAGGATGCGGCCGCGGCGGCCCTGGTGGGGATCACGGCCCATTTGGGGTTGGTTCGAGACGCCAGGCTCCAGCCTGGAGAGACGCTGTTTGTCAATGGCGGCAGCGGGGGCGTCGGCTCGATGGTCGTGCAAATCGCCAAGGCATTGGGAGCGCGCGTGATTACGACCGCCGGCTCGGATCAGAAGGTCGCGCGCTGCCGAGAGCTGGGGGCGGATGTGGTCATCAACTACAAGACCCAGGAGGTCGACGCGGAGATCAAACGGGCCGCTCCCGCGGGGGTCAACGTCTTCTGGGAGACGCTGCGCGAGCCCGACTTTGTTCGCACGGTCGAGTTGCTGGCGCCGCGCGGGCGAATGATCTTGATGGCTGGGCGGGAGGCGCGTCCGGTTTTTCCGGTCGGACCGTTTTACGTGAAGGGCTGCTCGTTGCACGGCTTCGCCATGTTCAACGCCACTCCGGCCGAACAGCGAGCGTGTGCCCTGGATCTCAATCGCTGGCTCTCGTCGGGAGAAATCCGCGCCCAAATCGATCGCGTTATGCCCCTCTCCGAGACGTCGGCGGCTCACAAGCTCCAAGAAGAATCGACGGTCGGCAAGGGGGGCCAGTTGGCGGGCAAGATCGTCGTCAAGCCCTGACTTCGGCCCCGTCTCAGGCGTATCCATACTCGCGAAACCATTTCCAGGCCGCTTCGGCGGCCTCGCGGGCGGGGCGCGGTGCGTAGTTCAGTTCCTCGGCCGCGC
>JALHPA010000421.1 GCA_022842745.1 Pirellulales bacterium | reverse complement strand
GGTCCTCGCTAGCCTCCCCCCGGCCCTCCGTGCCCAACCCCAGCTCAAAATCGTCACCAACGCCGGCGGGATGAATCCCTTGGCCTGCGTCCGCGCCGCCGCGCGCCTGCTGGCCGATGCCGGCCTGACCGACCTTCCGATCGGTCTCGTCCACGGAGACGATCTGCTCCCTCGCCTCTCGGATCTCCAACTCGCGGGGTGCGACTTCGCCCATCTCGACACGGGCCAGCCCCTTGCCAGCCAATCGCCCCAAGTAAAAAGCGCCAACGCCTATTTCGGCGCCCGCCCGATCGTCGCGGCGCTAGAAAAAAATGCCCGCATCGTGATCTCGGGCCGCGTGGCCGATGCGTCCCTCACCGTCGGCCCCGCCCTCCACGAGTTCCGCTGGAACTGGGACGACTGGAACGCTCTTGCCGGCGCGACCGCGGCCGGCCATTTGATCGAGTGCGGCGCTCAGGTCACCGGCGGGCTTTTTTCCCCCTGGGAAGACCTCGACCTGGCCGATGTACCGCTTCCTCTGGCCGAATTGGAACCCAACGGCGCCTGCACGATCACCAAATCTCCCACCAGCCCAGGCATCGTCAACCGCCACACCGTCGCCGCCCAGTTGGTCTACGAGATCGGCGATCCCCGCCGCTATCAAACGCCCGACGTCGACGTCGATTTTACGAGCCTCTCCCTAAGCGAAACCGGTCCCGATCGGGTCCTGGTACGCTCCGCCGTCGGCCGCCCCCCCTCCGACTTCTACAAAGTCTCGCTCTCGTACGCCGCGGGTTTCACCGCCAGCGGGCAGCTCCTAGTCTACGGGCCGGACTGCATTCCCAAGGCCCAACGCTGCGCCGATCTGGTCCGCCAACGCCTGGCCCTGGCCAACAGCGAACCCACGGTTTGGCACGTCGAACTACTCGGCGCCGGAGACTCCATCCCCGGTTTGCATTCCGCGCCCGCCGACCTGCGCGAAGTGATGCTCCGAATCTCGGTCCGCGACGATCGTCGCTCGGTCGTCGATCGCTTCACCCGCGAGCTGGCCCCCCTGATCACCAGCGGCCCCCCAGGCATCGCCGGCTACGCAACCGGCCGTTGTCCCGTCCGTCCGGTATACGCCTATTGGCCCTGCTTGGTCCCAAAGACCCTCGTCCCGTGGCAAGCCGAAACCCGGACTGCCGCCGAGTGGATTGTGTGATTGCCCGAACAGCGCGTGCGATTTCGCACAGTCGTGCAAGTTTTTCAGTTGACCGCCAGTTTTCCGTCTTGCCACCGCAAAGCAGCCGACCGATCATCAAGGGGCGGGGCAAGTATCCTGCTTCGTCGGTAGGCTATCCGGCCTGCGTGATGCGGTCGACGCCAGATTGCGGCCCCGCATCAAGCGTTCTTACAAAGGGGTCAACGATGCGCGCTATCAAACGGAGTGGGGACAGGTATTCTCGGTTCGGCCGACGACTACGTTTTGAATCGCTCGAGCCTCGGCAGTGCCTGGCCGGCAATGTCACCGCGGCCCTGGTCGCCGGCGACTTGGTCATCGACGGCGACGCCGAAGCCAACAACTTCAGCATCGTACAAGGCGCGACCGACGGCGAATTCATACTCTTGGGCGCCGACGACTCAAACGGCGTCCCAACCAGCGTCAACGGCCAGCCCAACGGCGTAGCCATCCTGTCGGGCGTGACGGGCAACGTCCGCATCCGCTTGGGGGACGGCGCAGATGTCCTCCAAGTCGCCAACTTCGATCGCCCAAAGAAACTCACCATCGACGGCGGCGCAGGCGACGACTGGATCTCCGCGGCCGACTTAGCCATCGCGGAGTTGTCGATCGACCTGAAGACGGGAGCGCCAAACGTCTATCTTGAACGGATCGATATCAATGGTAACCTATCTGTCGACGCCGCAAAGGAGGACGCGCCACCATTTTACGGAACCTTTAGTATTGCCGAGAGCAAAACTGCCGGAGACGCCAGCTTCAATATTGGCACTCGTGCTGGCGCCATACACATCCAGGACGTCGAGATCGGGAAGCGACTTACGGTCGACGATTTGGAAAAGGTAATCGCAGTCTATTACGGGCTGAATGGTACGCTCGACATTAGCATGGAAAGTGTAACGGTCGGTGAAGGCGTCTGGATCCAATCGTCCGCAGTGACCGTATTGGACGCCAGCAACGTTTTCTGCGGCGGCCAGTTTGGCATAGTGGAATACGGATCGAGTGGCCAGTTCTCGATTCGCGACAGCCGCGTGCTAGGCGATGTCTATTTGTCGACGGTTCGGGCAACCCAACCACTGCACATTGGATCAACCTGGTCCGATTGCGAGTTGACGCTATCGGGTGTCATCGTCGAGCAAGGCATGGAAACGCATGCCGGTGGACAGGTGAATGTCACGTATAGTCGCGTTAGCGGCGGTTCCTCAATTCAGACATACGGGCATGATGACTCAGTTTTGGTTTATGCCTCGCAATTTGACGACGCATTGTCGGTCCTTACTGGGACCGGAAACGATTCGGTCGAATTCATTCACTCGGTGGTCGTTGGACCTCTACAGATTTTCCACGATGCGTTCACGAGCAAGCTGACCTCGGATCCGCAACATTATCAGTCTATCGAGGGTCCCTCCGACGTTACATTCACCGCCTGCCGCTTGGGCGAGGTTAACCTGCGGGGCGGCAACGGCACCGACCGTGTTTTCATGAATTATTGCCTGGTCGACCAGATGACGGTGGACTCGCGAACCGGCAGCGACCTCATCGAGTTGGTCGGCGCCCGGTTCTCGCGCGGGGCAACCATCGACGGCGGCGATGGCTTCGACCTATTCACCGGCCGATACAACGATTTCCAGGGCTTGTCGATCCTCAACGTCGAAGCAGTCGGAACCTGACGTCTGCCGCCGATCTTCAGACAGCGCCTCTGTTTCTGAGCCGTCAAGCCGCCAAAACGCCAAAAAAATCTCCTCAAAATCGCTCTGGACTCGTGGCCCCGCTTTTGCCACACTCCCGCCGCCGCTAGGCCCGGAGCGACGTAGCCGCCAGGCGCCCAGCGAAACCGCCGCCAGGCGCGGAGTGCGACTGCCGTGAGCTCTGCCTTCAGTCCACCGTCGTTGCCAGCGTCTAAAACGCAGCACAGGGTCATGCACCACATTATTCGCTCGCTCGCCTGCCTCGGGTTGCTGGCGATCGCCGCTTGCGCGTCGGCGGCCGAGGACCGCTGGTCGTGGAATAGCCTCGCCTTCTGGAAATGGGGCGCTGCTGCCTCCCCGGCCGCAGGCGCCAAAACCCCTCCTCCCACGCTATCCAACGTCAGCCGCAGCCCCAAAACCAAGCCCGGCGCCAGCTTCTGGGGTTCCACGCGCGACCGGCAGAAACCGTCGTCGAGCGGCGCCGCCAGATCCCTATCGGTGGCCACCATCAACGGCCCGCGAAAGCAAACCGCCCCTTCCAGCAATTCCTGGTTGAGCTGGTTCCCCGCCGCAACTGGCAGAAAACCCGCCCCCGTTGACCGCCGCAAACCGGGCACTTAATCGAACCACCGAAGCATCAAACGGTCAGCGATTCAGCAGCCATTCGTTCCATTTTCCCAAACGCCATTAATCCCGGTCGCCCACCCATGTCGCCATCGTCAACCGATCCAACGGGGCGTGACGCCAAGCGCCGGCCCTTCCTGTTTCCTTCCCGGTCCAGCCCCCTGGCACTTTCCCCTACCGCCTCTGCGAGAACGGCGACCAAAACCAGCTCGCCCTGGCGTCGTATCGCCGCCGCCATGCTCTGTGCCCTGCTGTCGAGCGGCTGTTCCATGCTCGACGACAAGCCCCGGCGGCGGCAAGTCGATGACGACGTCCCCAAGACCCCGGCCGAATTTTTGAAAATGCCGCGGGTAGAACCGTAAATCGCTTCTCGTCGACTCGCCCCACTGCACACTCTGACCGCCTGGCGACTGAAATCGAATCGCAGCGATCCGCACGCCGCTCATCGCCGCAAGAACTGCTGGTACGCCGCCACCGCCAGTTCGTCGCAGCGGTCGTTCTCTGGGTGACCGCTGTGCCCGGCGACCCGCGTGAATTTCAGTTGATGTCCCGCGGCCAGCTCATCGAGCCGCCGCCACAGGTCCTCGTTCTTAATCTCTTTTAGGCGACTCCCTTCCCGCC
>JALHPA010000420.1 GCA_022842745.1 Pirellulales bacterium | reverse complement strand
CACCGGAGCCCCAGCGGCTTGGTATCGCCTCACTCCTTCAGGAGTAATCCTGGTCCTAGACAAGTAGAACTTTTTCCATTTTAGGTGTGCGAGTTCGGCGAGGCGCTCTAATCCCTTGTCCGTGATTCCCAGGGCGCCTTCGATGACAACCGTGTCTAACTTGGGCAAGCGCGTCAATGCTAATAGACCGCGATCCGTCACATTCGTATCCGAAATTCGAACTTCATTGAGTTCTGGGAGTCTGTTGGCCAGATTTTCAAGCGATTCATCACTCAGGATAGTGTTTGAAATCGTCAGTGTTTTAATCTTGTCATTCGGACCGATATCCGCAAGACAATCTGCAGACAGACGTGACCAAGACTTTTCGTCCGACCATCGACTTGCGGCGATATGGAAGCTACTCAAGTCCTGAAGACATTCGATCGAGCTCAGACCCTTATCGGTGATTGAGGTGCGGTGTAACTCCAACCCCTGGATCCTTTTCAATCGAGTGAGCCGGTTTAGTACCTCGTCCGTCACATGGGGCCCCCAAAGCTGAAGGAATTGTATACTTGTGCAGGCCGAGAGCCGCTCCAATTGGTGTGCGGTCGGATACTCGATCCGATCATCACGGAGGTACTTGTACAGATGCGCCACTCTTATTTGAACCGCCGCGTCCCCAGCGACCAGCCGCCAGAATCCGGCGTTCTCAATCGGCTCGACCTCGATCCGAAAGCCCTTCCCCACCAACTCGTCGATAAACGCTTTCTGCTCCCGCAGTTCGCGCACCCGGTACATCACCCATCCGCAGAATATCGCCGCCGCTGTGACCAGCAAAAATAGCCCCCGCAGGCTGTACCGCCGCCATCGCCCGCTCGCTTTCCGGCGACTGGCGCCTGCGCCTGAGTTCGCTGGTTCAATCGGCAATTCCATAGCTTCCACCTCTCGCCAACCTTTACGCTGCCCTTGCCCTTAGTCCCGCCGAGCGCCGCCCGCTTCGCTTCGTACCACCCTTCCACTCTGGCCCAGCCGTCCTTTTTTTTCTCCCAAGCGCAGGCGTGAGTGAAACCAGGCCCGAGACCTCCATCCCCTACTCCTGAGGATCGCGCTTCAAACCAGGTTCCCGCAGCCAGAGCATCTACCCATTCGGCGTTCGCTGCCCGCTCACAAGGTACCGCCGCCAGAACTCGACCAGGGGCTGGAAATCCTCGGGCTTGCAGAATGTTTCGATCTCGCAGTGCCGCCCCGCGCCATACCCTTGCTCAGCCAGAAACTGGGCATACCCATCCCAGCGCGGCGGCATTCCACTTTCCGGGTCAACGATAAACGAATGCACACGTTCCAGCTCCATCAGCACCGCTTCCATGACCTCGGGCGTCTGAAAATACGAGGTCGGCTTCTCCAGATACCACTGGTAGAACGTGTCGATGAACCGCACGATCTCTTCCCCAGACTTCATCGCCCGACCTCCATAGCGAACAAAACCAATCCACCGACCTTCCTCAGCACGGATCCCTGCCCTCCAGCGCTCCCTTGTACCACGCTGGTACACTCGTTGCCTCGCTCCCTAATTCCCTGGCGAAGGAATGGCCGTGGCTGAAGGGCCCCCCCTCCCGCGAGAAATCCCTCGTCCATTTGTTCCGCCAACCCTCGCTTTCCTCACTCTCTCCGCCCGTCAGACCGCGGAAAGACAACCAGTGGATAAACATCGTGGTCCAACCGCACCGGAGGCGCAGCGGCCTTATATCGCCTCACTCCTTCCAGAGTAATGCCGGTCCCGGACACATCGAACCTTTACCATGGCAGTCCCGTGATTCGAGCAACTTGCAGCAATTCGTCATTAATAATTCCCAATGCGCCGTCGAAATCGACCGATTCTAGTGTACCGACTCACTTGATGGGGTGTTATCCAGGACCGCTCGGGCGCGGCGAACACCCGCTGCACCATAGCAGCCCGTTGCCGCCCCTCGGCCGCCAAGAGCACGATCACGGCCCGCAGCACCCGCCCCGAAATAAACCGCGACGCTCTGGGTATCCTTCCACTCTCTGAAATACATGAGTCGAATCCGTTTCCGCCGATATTTGTGGGTTTGCGGCGCAGGCTTGACACGATCTTGCCGCCGAGCGGACAATCGGCGAACGATCCAAGCGGGCTGTCAGTCGCCTTGTCAACCACCGCCGTTCCAGCGACGTCTTCTAGGGAATCGTTGAAACGGTCTTTACTCCGACACGCCAAAGCCATGGGCAGGCATGCCAGGCAGGTCGACTCGATTTCGTTTTTCGGGCCGAGGGCCAATCATGTCGAGCGACGAGCCTGTGACCCGCTGGCTGTGCCAGCTCAAGGCCGGCGATGAAAACGCCCCGCGCCTGCTCTGGGAGCGGTACTTTTGCGAACTGGTCAATCTGGCTCGGGTGCGGCTTGGTACGACCCCCCGCCGCGTGGTGGACGAGGAAGACGTCGCTCTCAGTGTTCTCGGGGATTTGTGCCAGGGAGTGGCTCGCGGCCAGTTCGACTCGCTCGTCAATCGCCACGACCTCTGGCAGCTTCTGGCCGCCATCACGATCCGCAAAGTCATCGACTGCCAACGCTGGCTAGGTCAGCAGAAGCGCGGCGGCGGCAAGGTTCGTGGCGACTCCGTGCTGGGCGGCGCCGACGGCGAAAGCCCCGGCCTCGGGTTCGACGGTGTCTCGGGCGACGCCCCGACGCCGGAAGTCCTGGCGATCGCGGCCGAGGAACATCACCGCCTGGTTTTGCTTCTCGGCGACGATCGTCTCCGCCAAATCGCCCAATTCAAGCTGGAAGGCTACACCAACGATCAGATTGCCTCCCGCCTCTCGCTCACCTGCCGCAGCATCGAGCGCAAGCTCCAGCAGATCCGCAAGGTCTGGGAAGGGGAACTGGCCCGATAATCCTGTCGCTTGCCGCAGACCCGTACCTGTCGGGCAATCGCCGTTTTCAACGATTTAAGGGTATTGGCACGTGAATTCCCGAAAATCAGGAGCATCCCGACATGTCTGTAGCCGAAGAACGCCCCTTGTCCAAACGCAAACGTCCGCTGGTTGGGGCGTTCCTATTCCCGCTGATCATCGGCTTGACGATGTTGTTCAGGGTGATCGAACGCCCGCAATTCGAGTCCTATCGCACCATGGACGTCATCCAGCTCGTGGTGGCGGGCGCTGGCTTCGGCGCCGCGCTCGTGCTGTTGATGGTTTCGATTTTCCAGCCGCGCAACTGACGCACCCTTGGGGCCGATGCTCGGCAAGCCGCCGACCTTCTCGGCGTTAAAGAACCCCAGCCATCGGATAAATAGACAACTTTCGACGGTCGCAGACCCCAATTCGAGCAACAGAATTCGTCCCATGACCTCATCACACGGCGAGACACTCCCCGCCGCGCCGACCTCGGTCGACGCCATCTGCGACGCCTTCGAGGCCGCCTGGATTGCCGGCCAAAACCCGCGCATCGAACAGTTCCTCTCCCGCCACGCGGCGGTCGATCAGCCCCAACTTCTAAAGGAGCTGCTCCTGGCCGAATGGGACCTGCGCAAGCGCCATGCCCAGCCCGCCGACCTCGCGCCCTATCTGGAACGCTTTCCCGCCAGCCAACCCCTCATCAACGACCTCTGGCACGCCTGGCAAGACAAGCTCTCGAACAGCCAGCCGGACCACGGCCCCACCATGGACTTTGTTACCCGGAAAAGTATCCCGACCGTGGAAGAGCCAGGGACGCTCATCGACCGTTACAAACTGCTCGAAAAGCTCGGCGAAGGGGGCTTCGGCACGGTCTGGGCCGCCGAGCAGCGCGTCCCCGTCAAGCGCCGCGTGGCCCTCAAGCTCATCAAGCTCGGAATGGACACCAAGCAGGTCGTCGCCCGCTTCGAGGCCGAGCGCCAGGCCCTCGCCATGATGGACCACCCCAACATCGCCAGGGTCTTGGACGCAGGCGCTACCGACTCCGGCCGGCCCTATTTCGTCATGGAACTGGTCCGCGGCATTCCCATTACCGAATACTGCGACCAGGGACGGCTTTCAACCCAGGCACGCTTGGACCTTTTCATGAAGGTCTGCCACGCCATCCAGCATGCGCACCAGAAAGGCATCATCCATCGCGATATCAAGCCCTCGAACATCCTCGTCACGCTGCACGACGGCACCCCCGTC
>JALHPA010000419.1 GCA_022842745.1 Pirellulales bacterium | reverse complement strand
CGATCCTTAGTTGTCGGTTCCGCACCGAGGGTTTTCGTGTGTCGGCCGCTGCCGCCGTAACTTGCCAACGGTCCGTCCGGCGAGGCGACAAAAGTCGCCGCACGACCGCTACGCTGAATCAGGTCTCCCGGACGCGGACCCGTTTTTTGGCCCGGGCGAGGTAGGCGGCTCCAATCAAAACGACCAGCAAATGTACGGAGATGATTTCAAAGGGCAGCAAGTAGCCGGAGAGGACGCCGGGGGAACGTTCGCCGGAGGCGTTACCGGCGGGATCAGCGGGTGATGGCGCCTCGGTCGCCCCCGGGGCGCTATCGGCATCGACCCGAGCGCCGAGCAGGGCCATTCCCAGGGAAGTCGCCGTGGGGTCGATCTCGCCGACCGTCACATTGGCCTTCTCGCCGGGCTGCGCGGCGTTTCGCCACGGCTCAACGCTGAACGCCACCGGGAGCAGGATCGCCAGCAATACCGCCCCCACCGCCGAGGCGAGCACCCATTGGCTGCCGTCAGTCCGCATGGAAATGAACGGCCCCTGGGCCGTCAGCATCACCCCGAATACCAAGAGCACCAGCGTTCCGCCGACGTAGATCATCAATTGCATCGCCCCGACAAAGTCGGCGCCGGCCAAAAAAAACAGACCGGCGGTCGCTCCCAACGAGACGATCAAAAACAGCGCCATGCGAACGACGTTGCTGGTGAACACCACCGCCAGGGCGAACCCGCAGGCCAGAGCCGCAAACAACAGAAAGAACACCGAATGCCAATTGATCATGTCATTCGCGCTCCTCGGGCAAGATCGCGGCCACCGCGCGCGAATCGCCTTCGCGTTCTCGGCCGCCCGCCGCGTTGGCGCTCTCGGCGCGATCGGAAGTTGCGTCATCGGGGGACGGCACCTCCGCCACGCTCAAGGTCCTCGCGGAGTACAGCCTGCCCCCCCCTTGCTGCCACGACTCGCTGACGACGCCCAGCGGCTCCGTCGGGGGCAGGAACAGGCCGCCGGGAAACGCATAGGTCCACAGCACCGCGCCGAGAAACATCACCGCCGCGATCGGGGTGCAGTACTTGAGGCAGGTCTTCATGACCTGGTCGATGCGGAGACGGGGAAGCGTCCACCGGACCCACATCATCACGGTCACGCCAAGGCAGGCCTTGAAGAGCAGATTCGTCATGCCGATCAAATTGGACAGATAGCCGAGCTTGGTCGCTGGCTCGGAGCCGGCCATATATGCCCAACCGAACCAATCGGTCACGGGGATCGGTCCATTCCAGCCGCCGAAAAACAGGATCGCCGCCAGCAGGCTCACCGCCAGCATCGACCCGTACTCGGCCATGAAGAAGATGCTCCAGCGAAGACCGGAATACTCCGTGTGAAATCCGGCCACCAGCTCGCTCTCGGCCTCGGCCAGATCGAAGGGGGCGCGGTTCACACTGGCCGTGGCGCAAGTGAAGTACACCCAAAACGTTATGAACGTGAACGGATCGTGAAAGATGAGCCAATTCGTAAACCAGCCGCGCTGCATTTCGGCGATCGTAACCAGGTCCATCGTGCCGCAGATCAGCACCGGCACGACCACGCACATCCCCAGCGGAACCTCGTAGCTGACCACCTGGGCCGCTTCCCGCATCGCGCCGAACAGGGACCATTTCGAGGCCGAGGAGTACCCGGCCAGAATCACGCCGAACACCTCCAGCCCCAGCACCGCCAGAATGAAAAACACGGCCACATTCAGCGACTGCCCCACCCAGCCGAACGCGAATGGCAAGGCGAAAAACGCCGCGAACGAAGCGCAAAAGCTGACGTAGGGGGCCATGCGGAACAGCAGGCCATCGGCCCCGTTGGGCATCACGTCTTCCTTGGCGATTAGCTTGATGCCATCGGCGATCGTCTGCAGCCAGCCAAACTTGCCGCCGACCCGGGTCGGGCCGAGCCGGTCCTGAATCCGGCCAGAGACCTTCCGCTCCAGCCAAATGAAAAACAACGCCCCCACAGCGACCAGATTGAGAATCAATCCCGCCTGGACCAGCGCCGCCAAGGTATAAGCGAGCGACGGGTATCGCGTGAAGAAGTCGAACGAGTTGATGAGAAATTCAGCCACCGCGTCCGATCCCGGTAAAGCCTTCGACGGCCAGCCCAGCGGCTGCGAGGAGCGTCAGTTCAGGGTCAGAATCCCCAGAATCCCGCCGCCACCCCCCAGTGCTAGCCAATAGATCGTGAAATATGGCACAAAGTGGCGACGGCTGACAAGCCCCCGGCGGCCAAAATAATTGCCGTTACTGAAGACCGGCGCGGCGCCAACCTGGCCCACCGGCGGCCGGGGAACGGACGCCACGGAACGGCAGCCGGGAAACGGCAACCAGGGAACGGCAGCCGGAACCGGGGACCGAAATCACGCCATAAGGCTCCGCGTCCGCCGCGTTACCCGCGGGCACGCAGTGCGCGTGGAAAGTCCTCAACCAGGAGTCCGCCCCAAAAAGGAATGCGTCCTGTACACCGCGGATCGCACGATCCGCGGAATCGCAATTAGGGGATTCGCTGCGAAGCGAAAGCGTCAACGGTCGCGGTAGCCGCCGCGATCGCCGCGATCTCCACGATCGCCGCCGCGGCCTCCGCCGTAACCGCCTCGTCCGCCTCCGCCACCGTAGCCGCCCCCCCCGCCGTAGCCCCCCCCTCCGCCGGAGCGGGGTTCTTTCGGACGCGCTTCGTTGACGGTCATCGGGCGACCATCGATGTTTTGATCGTGCAAGCCCTGAATGGCGGCCTGCGCCTCCGCGTCGGTCCCCATTTCGACAAATGCGAACCCTTTACTGCGGCCGCTTTCGCGATCCTGAATCACCTGCGCGCTGGTTACCGAGCCATATTGAGCAAATAGTTGCTCAAGCTGCTCATTGGTCATCGAATAGCTCAGGTTCCCAACATACAACCTCTTGCCCAACGTTCTGTCTCCTCTATCAAAATGCGCGATCGACCCTGCCTGCGGTAAAGCGGTCGAAAGGGATACACGGTCTCGCCGCGCGACCCGTGATGGTTAAAAGAGCGATTGTCGCGGCGGGGGACAGTTCGTCCCCCCCCAGCGGAACCACCCTTCCGCAGGCCCCATAAGTATAGTGCTCTCGGCCGCTCTAGTACACACATTCTGTAAAGTTTTATCCAACAGTGGTTTACCTCCAGCCGCGAACCGGACCAAAGATGCCGTTCTGCGGCCTTCCGCAGGGCAGATTGGACCAAAACCTGCCATTGGCGGGGCCGCGGCGCAGCGGTACAGTCATCCGCCCGAACCCGCACCAGCGGTTTTGTCCGCATTTTTCCCCTCGCGATTTCATGCCCGGCTTGCGCCTCTACGCCGACTCGCCGATTCCTGGCCCCTCCCCTTCCGGGGAGATGGGTCTGCCGGTCACCGAGGGGCGGCTGACCGATTTTCCCCGCGACCCGATCGCCTGCATGCGCGCTCTGTACGACCGGCACGGCGAAATCTGCGCCCTCCAGGAGCAAGGAGCGCGGATCGTGTTCGCGTTCGGACCGCACTACAACCAGCGGGTGCTGTGCGACACGCAAACCTTCCATTCGCAATTTTTCGCCCTCCGCGGTCCGAAGCGCTCCGCCCAGCGTCGATTGACCTGTGGCCTGCTGACGATGAACGGCGACACCCACAAGCGCAATCGGCGGATCGTGATGGGGCCCTTCCAGAAACGATCGATCGAAAATTACCGCGACGCTCTGGCGGGGTTGGTGGAAGAACTGCTCGGCGATTGGCAGTCCGGGCAGACCCGCGACGTATTCGCCGACATGACGCGGTTCATGTTGCGGGTGACGAGCAGCATCCTGTTCGGATTCGACCGCGCCGACCTGGCCTATGCCATCGGCGAGCAGACGGAAACTTGGGTGCGGGCCAACCACGAGCTGGGAATCGGCAGCCTGCTCTCCCGGGCACGCGATCCAGGCGACTACGAGCGACTGCTGGCGCAGGCCGAGGCGCTGGAAGCCGACATCTGCCGGATGATCGAGCTACGACGCGGGGCCAACGACCTGGGAACCGACGTGCTGAGCCTCCTGATCCGCGCCCACGACGACCAGGGGGTGGGGCTAAGCGACGAGGAATTGATCGGGCAAGCAGCGATCCTGTTCGCGGCGGCCCACCTGACGACCG
>JALHPA010000418.1 GCA_022842745.1 Pirellulales bacterium | reverse complement strand
ACCCGCTCCTTGAGGATTTTGAAAATCAGGTCCTGCCGCTTGATGCCGGTAATTTCGCTCAGATTTTCCTTGCGCGCTTGTTCGATGAGCTGGGGCATCGACATGCGCTGCAGCGCGGCGATGTTTCGCCGCCGCCGTCGCGAGCAGAGCGCGGCTAGCGTCTAACTTTTCGCATACGCGCGGCAGCTCATTGGGGCGTAGCGACCGGCAGGCACCGCCTCGCTCGGTCACTGCAACTGTACTGTGGGCCTTCCCCAACCGTCGCCCAGCGATTCGCGGTTGCTCAGGGATGGCGAAAAGGATGGGTGAGAAGCTCTCGGACGGTGTAGGGTGAAGCGCCCGAAGTTGTGCCGCCGTTTGGGATTGGGGCAAAAAACGCTTGACAAACGCTTGCATCGGTGCGCATTTATGCACATACTCTAGCTCTGCCCGCCTGGAAAACTTGCCAGCCTGCCAACCGAACTTGCCCACAATCGATCACGACTAGAGTGCCAACCCTGGAAGTCGATGGCCGGTCACGGCCGCCGGGTTCCTTGGAATCGATATCCGACTGTTCCCCGAAACGATTGAGGGGAGCGGTTGCCCGCCGCCAAACCATAGCGTGTTTTAAGGGAGGACCCTGCGATGCGTCGAAAGGTTCCGGAGCTAGCATTTGCCCTTTGTTCGTTGAGCTGCTTGATCGCGATCCCGTTTGGATGGCGACAGGCGGATGCGGCGGACGAACCGGCGGCGAAAGCCGCCTTGGGGGTAGAGCCGGCCGCGGCGCCCCTCGCCAGCCTGAGGATTGACTTTGGCCTGGCCGGCGCTCCGGGTTTTGTGCTCGCCGGACGAGATTCTCGACAGCAGTTGGTGGCGACGGGCGTGGCTGCCAATGGCCACGAGCGGGACCTGAGTCGGCAAGTGACGTATGAGGCGTCTCCTGCGGGCATTGTCGAGATCGACAAGTCGGGTTTGGTCTCGTCGGTGGCCGAGGGAAAGGCCAGCATCACCATTCGCGGGCCGGAGGGGACATCGGCTGCGACCACGGTGGAAGTGCGGCAGATCGTTCAGGATACGCCGGTCAATTTTCCCAATCAGGTCGTGCCAATATTTACGAAGTACGGCTGCAACAGCGGCGGCTGCCACGGCAAGGCCAGCGGTCAAAATGGTTTTAAGTTATCGCTGCTCGGTTTCGAACCGACCGAGGATTACGAACATCTGGTCAAGGAGGGACGGGGACGGCGATTGTTCCCCGCGGCGCCAGATCGCAGCTTGCTGTTGCTAAAGGGGGCGGGCATTTCGCCTCACGGCGGCGGAGCGCGGCTGGAGGTCGATTCGCCTCCGTACCGACTGATTCGGCGCTGGATCGAGCAAGGGATGCCTTACGGCAAACCGGAAGATCCGGTCGTGAAAAGAATCGAAGTCTATCCGACCGAGCGGACTTTGGGTCGCAACAGCGAGCAGCAGATTGTCTGCATCGCTCATTACACCGACGGGTCGACGCGCGACGTCACCTCGATGGCCCAGTTCGACCCGAACGACCCGGAAATGGCATCGGTCTCGCCCGGCGGATTGGTCAAAACGAACGAACTGACCGGCACGGTGGCGATCATGGCCCGGTTTCAGGGGCAGGTGGGCGTGTTTCGCGCGATTGTGCCCTTGGGCGCGGCGGTCGACCAGTTGCCGCCGGCCAGAAATGTGATCGATGAGCTGGTATTTGCCCAGTTGAAGAAGCTGGGGCTGCCCCCTTCGAAGGTCTGCGACGATTCGACGTTCATCCGTCGGGTTTCGGTGGACATTACCGGACGGCTGCCGTCGATTGAAGAGACGGAACAATTTCTGGCCGATCCGGATCCGAACAAACGGGATCGATTGGTCGATGAGTTGCTTGCCAGCGGCGGCTACGCCGATTATTTCGCGAACAAGTGGAGCGCGATTCTCCGCAACAAGCGCAAGCAAGAAAACCAGACCCGCGGCACGTTTCTGTTCCACTCCTGGATTCGGCAGAGCCTGCTAGAGAACAAGCCTTACGACCAGTTTGTCCGCGAAATCATCGCCGCTTCGGGCGAGCTGAGCGACAGTCCCCCGGTGGCTTGGTATCGCGAGGTGCGCGATCCGGTGGCGCAATTGGAAGACACGGCGCAACTCTTCCTGGGAATGCGGTTGCAGTGCGCCCATTGCCATCATCATCCGTTCGAGAAGTGGAGCCAGCAGGACTACTTCGGTTTCAACGCGTTCTTCACGCGGGTCGGCCGGAAACCGGGCGCGCAGCCCGGCGAGGAGCGGATTTTCCACCAACGGGGAGTTGCTTCGGCAACCAACACCAAGACCAATCAACCCGTCAAGCCGACCGGACTGGACGATCGGCCGCTGGAGCTTGCTCCGGAGCAGGATCCCCGCCAGGCATTGGTTGACTGGATGGCAAAGCCCGACAATCGGTTTTTCGCTCCGGCGCTGGTCAATCGCTACTGGAAGCACTTCTTTGGCCGCGGGATCGTCGATCCGGAGGACGATATGCGGGTGACGAATCCGCCGTCGAATCCGGAATTGCTCGCGGCGCTGTCAAAGGGCTTTGTCGATAGCGGCTTCGACTTGAAGAAGCTGGTTCGCACGATCTGCACGTCAACAACCTACCAGTTGTCGAGCGAGCCGAACGAGTACAACGCCAAGGACAAACAGAGCTTCTCGCGCTATTACCCGAAACGGCTCAACGCCGAGGTGTTGTTGGACTCGATCGATCTGGTGACGGCTTCCAATACCAAGTTTGGCGGCCTGCCCGCGGGAACCCGTGCGGTGCAATTGCCGGACACGAGCGTGAACTCGTATTTCTTGCAGGTTTTTGGCCGCCCGGATGGCGCCAGCGCCTGCGAGTGCGAGCGGACGAGCGAAGCGAACCTGGCCCAGAGCCTGCACTTGCTCAACTCGGCCGAGGTACAGAACAAGCTGGCCGACGGCAACGGGGCGGCCGCGAAATACGCGCAGGACAAGAATTCGCCGCACGCGGCAAAAATCGAGCGGCTGTACCTGCAGGCCTATAGTCGCAAGCCGGACGCCAGCGAATTGGCCACCGCCACCGCCTATATCGACAAGGTCAAGAACGAAAAGCTGGCCTACGAAGACATTATTTGGGCGCTCGTGAATACCAAGGAATTTTTGTTCAATCATTAGGGGTTTGCGCCTGCCAATAGCCGCGTACCTGTGCCTGCCTTGCCAGTCGCCGCCGGCCGATATTATTTGGCCGCGCCGGTTGCCCGCCACCTGCCTACCTCGCAATCACACAAGATAGTCCCGTTTGTCCGCAGTTTTGCCGCCGGGATCAGGCGCTAAGCGTCTGGGGGATTCCGTGCGGCTTCCCCGGGGGGAGACTTATATGCCCAGGCTGATTGTTCGTTGCCCGGTTGGGGGTTGGGGGACGATTGCTCGAACCTCGGCTTTTTTGTTGTTTGCGCTGGGAGCGAGGTCCGCTTTTGCGGAGCTGCCGAATGCCCGGCTGAATGGCGTTTTTCCCGCCGGCGGCAAGCAGGGTTCGACGGTGGAACTCTCGCTGGCGGGGGAAGATCTCGACGACTTGACCGGTTTGCATTTCTCGCACCCGGGCATCACCGCCCAGCCGAAGTTGGCCCCCCCCGCGGCCGGCAAGCCCCCGCAGCCGGTCCCGATGCAGTTCGTCGCCCAGATTGCCGCCGACGTGCCGCGCGGCGTGTACGAAGTCCGCGCCGCCGGACGGTACGGAATCTCGAATCCCCGCGCGTTTCTCGTCGGCAAACTGAACGAGATCGTGGATCCCGAGGGCAACGATCGACCGGCGACGGCGCTGGAGGTCGCGCTCGAAACGACCGTCAATGGCAAACTCTCCGCCGAGCGCTCCGAGTTCTTCAAGTTTCAAGCGAAGCAAGGAGAGCGGGTGACGATCGACTGCTGGGCGCATCGCTGCGACTCGCGGGCGGATGCCACGCTTGTCCTGCGGGACGCGAAGGGGAACGAACTGGCGCGGAATAACGATGCCTTTCGCCGCGATCCGTTCCTGGATTTCACAGCCCCGGCCGACGGGGCGTATACGGTGGAGATATTCGACTTTCTCCACCGGGGAGGCAGCCCGGAGTTCGTGTACCGGCTGCATTTCACATCCGCCCCCACCATCGATTTCGTCTTTCCGGCGGCGGGGCTGCCTGGA
>JALHPA010000417.1 GCA_022842745.1 Pirellulales bacterium | reverse complement strand
CCCAAGGCGCAGGCGTCGAACCGCGCGAAGTCAACGACCTGGTCAAGCAGTTCGACGGCATGGCCGCCATGATGAAGGAAATGGCCAACAAGGGCCTCCGCGAAAAAATGCAGATGGTTCGCCAACTTCAATCCGGCGTCTTGGCGAATCCCGGCGGCGCGCTCACCAAACCCAAGGTCGGCACCGGCAAGCGCCTCACCGCCGACGAAAAACGCAAACTAAAAAAACAACGCGAAAAAGACCTCCGCCGCAAGAAGCGCGACGGGCGTTAGCCGCTCCTTGGCGACAGTCGCAATTTAACCTCCAAACCAACCTCGCCAGACACCCTTTCGTTTATCCCAGGAGAATAGCGTGGCAGTACGTATCCGCATGAAAAGAATGGGGCGCAAGCACCGGTCGTTCTTCCGCATCTGCGCCACCGATTCGCGCAGCCCGCGCGACGGTCGCGTGATCGAGGAACTAGGCGCTTACGATCCCAGCGTCCCCGACACCGACGCGCGCACCTCCTTCAATTTCGAGCGCCTGCAATATTGGCTCGGGGTTGGTGCGCTCCCCTCCGAACGGGTCCGAGTCCTGATCAAGAAGTACGGCCCCGGCGGCTCCCATGTCGACCACCAAAAGTCCGCGGTCGAACGACTCAGGGCCCCCAAATCCGTCCCCGATCCAGGCGCTCCCAAATACGTCAAGCAAGACAAATCGGCCCAGGAAGCCGCCGCCGAATCGGCCCCCTCGGAATCGGCCCCTTCCGAGCCGGCCCCCGCCGAAGCACAAGTCGCCGAACCAGGAGTCGCTGAAACGGCCCCGCCAGCGGAGTGAACCGCCGCCGCTCGCCTCCCCTCGGAAAATCGTTCTAAGGCCTGATCCTGGCCGATCGATGCCCAAGGCCAAAGATCGCCGCCGGTTCCAACCACCATCATGCGTATTGATGTCCTGACCCTGTTCCCCGACATGTTTCCGGGGTATTTGGGTCAAAGCCTGCTCAAGCGGGCAATTGAAAGGGGATTGATCACCGTCAACCTGTACAACCTCCGCGATTGGGCCTCCGGACGCCACCGGGTGGTCGACGATACCCCCTATGGCGGCGGCCCTGGCATGATCCTCAAGGTCGAGCCGGTCGTCGAGTGCGTCGAAGCGGTCCAAGCCGGAAAATCCCCTCCACAAAACGAATCCGAACCAACCGCCCCAACAAATACCCCACACCCACAAGAATCCACAGCCAACGCCAACATCGGCCAACCGCCCCCGCCCCTTGGGCATGTCATCATGCTCACGCCGCAGGGCCGCCGCCTCTGCCAACCCATCGTCGAGCAGCTTGCCGCTTACCCTAGGCTGCTGTTGATGTGCGGGCGATACGAGGGATTCGACGACCGGGTCCGGCAAATTTTACAGCCCGACGAAATATCGATTGGAGATTTTGTCCTCGGCGGAGGAGAAGTCGCGGCGATGGTGGTCATCGACGCGGTAATTCGCCTCGTGCCGGGAGTTTTAGGAGACGAACGAAGCCCCCGCCAAGACTCGTTTTCCGGCCAGGACCGCTGGCTGGAGTTTGCCCAATACACCCGGCCCCGCGAATACCGCGGCCTGGCCGTGCCCGATGTTTTGCTCGGCGGCAATCACGAGCAAATTGACCGCTGGCGCAAAGCCCAAAGCCTCGAAAAAACCCAACAACGCCGGTCCGACTTACTCGACCCGCGCCCCGATTAATCCCGCGTCCGGTTTACGACGCGCGCCCAAACCAACTGCCTAACCGCTTAAAGAAAGGAAACCTCCCATGAGCCAAAAACTTCTAGCGCTGGTGGAGAAAAGCAGCATCAAAGCTGAGCCTCCCCAGTTCGCCATCGGCGACACGGTCGACGTGCATACGCGCATTCTCGAAGGAGAAAAAGAGCGGATCCAGATTTTTAACGGCGTCGTCATCGCCCGTTCCGGCTCCGGCAGCCGCGAAATGTTCACCGTCCGCCGCATCGTCCAAGGCGAAGGCGTCGAGCGAAAGTTCCCCCTCAACAGCCCCAAAATCGCCAAAATCGAGGTCAAGCGTTCCGGCGTCGTCCGCCGGGCCAAGCTGTACTTCCTCCGCGATCGAGTCGGCAAGGCCGTCCGCCTCCGCGAGCGCCGCAACGACAACTAGTCCGCGGTCCAGTCCTCGCTTGGACCGCCTGGCGCGCTCCCCTCGGTCAGCGCCGGCGGTCCTCCGCCCAAGGCAAATCGGCGGTCCTCCGCCCAGGAAAGTCAGCGGTCCTCCGCTCAGGCCAGTCGGCGGTCCCCCGCCCAGGCAAGTCAAAGGTCCCCCGCCCAAGGCAAGTTCGGCGGTCCTCCGCCCAGGCAAGTCAGGGGTCCTCCCCCCAGGAAAGCAATCCTCGCCCGCGGCCCTCAGGGAGCGTTTGCCATGCGGCTTCTCCAGACCCTGGCGCGCTGGCGATCCCGCTGGTTTCCTCCTCTTTCCCTGGGAACCAAAGGGGAGCGCGCCGCCGCCGCCTTTCTCAAGCGCCAACGCCTGAAAATCCTCCACCGCGGCTACCGCATCCTTGGCGGCGAGATCGACATCGTCGCGGTCGACGGCCGCACGCTCGTCTTCATCGAAGTCAAAACCCGCCAGTCGCACGACGCCGGCCACCCAGCCGAAGCCGTCGATCCGACCAAACAGCGCCAGCTCTCCCAACTTGCGCTCGCCTACCTCAAACGCTACCGCTTGCTCGATCATCCTGCCCGCTTCGATGTCGTCGCCGTCACCTGGCCAGCGGGCGATAACAAACCGCGCATCGACCATATCCGCCACGCCTTCGAATCCACGACCTGACTCCCTTCCCCTCCCCCCACCCGTCCAGACTCCCTCCGCCTCTCCCATGCGGCCCCTCGCGCCGGATTCGCTCCCGACCGTTCTCCTTGGCATCGGTTGCCACCGGCAGTAGGTTGGCGTCTGAACGCCGGCGCTCGTGCTCTTTCGCCGGCCACCATTTCGTTTGGAGCCTGGCATGTCGGACCGCGAGCGCTGGATCGTCTACCCGTTGCTGTTCCTCGCCCTGGGCGCCGCCCTGCGCGACAAGCTCTTTCCCGTCGACGACTTCGATCGCGCCATCCGCTGCCGCGAGCTGGACGTCGTCGGCGACGACGGCCAAACTCGCATCCGGCTCGGCGCCGCTCCCAATCGCACCGGCCAGATTCAAGTCATCGGCCCGCAGGGACGCCCCCTGGTCCTGATTGGCGCCGACGAAGCCGCCCGCACCGGCATGGTCGAATTGCAAAACCAATCCGGCGCCAAGCAAATCGTCCTCGCCGCCGATCCCCTGCTCGGAGGCACGGTCCTGGTCTACGATCCCAGCGAACGCAGCGCCGCCGGCGTCACTCCGCTCGGCTTCCTCGAACGGCACAACAGCCCCTCCCGCCAGCGTCCCCTCCCCCAGGCGAACCCCTTTCCCCAACTCCGTCGCGGCCGCATGAGCGTCCCCGATTCCCCGCGCGAGCCGGCCCCCTCCTCCGCGAAACCTCCCGTCGAGAAAGACGCCACCGATCCCCCTTCGCCCACCAAGGACGCTCCTCGAAACGCCCCCGCGGCCGAGCCAGACGCCCCGCGCTCCGATTCCCCTTCCCCCTCGCCCGATAAAAATCCCCCGCCGCAGTCCAAGTAGCCCCAACCTACTCCTCTCCGACTCGCTCCGACTCGCTCCGCCACGCCCCTCACCGGGCTGTCGCCGCCCTCTCCCGTCGATACGCCGCGTACCGCCGGTACGTCTCGACCGTGCATTGCTCCACCAGTTCTTCCGCATCCGCGCGCGAGGGAAACTGTTCTGAAAAATCCGGCAATTCCGGGTCAATGCTGACCCGCGCCGCGCCCCGCCAATGCTCGATCAAATCGTGCGGGTCTTCGTGCCCCACCGCCAGCCGGATCGTCCGCGGCGTGATGCCGGCGTCCGCCAACTGCGCCGCGTTCAGCTCCGAGTGCGTCGTCAGCGCGGGGCAGCTCACAATCGTGTTCGTCTGCCCCAAGCTGATCATGTGGCCAAACGTCGGCGACAAGCTATCGAAAAACCTCTGAAACTCCCCCTTCGGGATCGCAGGCATATCGACCGTGAAGAGCGGCGCGGCCAACCCCAGCTTCAATTGCCGCTGGCACAACTCGTGGTTCGGATCGTCCTCAAGCGCGTTGCAATGCACCTC
>JALHPA010000416.1 GCA_022842745.1 Pirellulales bacterium | reverse complement strand
GGTCGTCCGGCACAGCCAATGCGCCAATCTCGTGCCGCACGTGCTTCCGCAACGCCTCCCGCAATTCCTCGCTCGGCTCGACCCCCTTCAAAGTGACAAACGCGGCTACCGCTTCCCCTTTCAACTCGTGTGGCCGGCCCACGGCCGCCGCTTCCGCCACCGCCGGATGGCTGACCAGCGCGCTTTCAATCTCGATCGTGCTCAACCGGTGCCCCGCCACGTTCAGCACGTCGTCGATCCGCCCCATAATCCAGAAATAGCCGTCGTCGTCGCGCCGCGCGTTGTCCCCCGCCAGGTAGGCGTGCGGAACCTTGCCCCAATACTGCTCCCGGTACCGCTCGTCATCTCCCCAAATCCCCCGCAGCATCCCCGGCCACGGCTGGCGGATCACAAGCCACCCTCCGCTCCCCGCCGGCACCGGGCATCCGCTCGAATCGACGATCTCCGGCAACACGCCCGGCAGCGGCTTGGTGCAGCTTCCCGGTTTGGTGGCGATCGCCCCCGGCAAGGGACTCATCATGATCCCCCCCGTCTCCGTCTGCCACCAGGTATCCACAATCGGACACCGCTCCCGACCGATCTTGCGGTGGTACCACATCCACGCTTCCGGATTGATTCCCTCCCCCACCGTTCCCAACAAACGCAAGCTCGAAAGATCCCGCTGGTCGACCCAATGATCCCCCCATTTGATGAACGACCGGATCGCCGTCGGCGCGGTGTAGAAGATCGTCACCCGGTACTTCTCGATCAGCTCCCAAAACCGTCCCTCGTTCGGCCAATTCGGCGCTCCCTCGTACATCAGCACCGTGGCCCCCGCCGACAGCGGCCCATACACCACGTAACTATGCCCGGTGATCCATCCGCAATCCGCCGTACACCAGAACAGGTCCTCCTCCCGATGGTCGAACACCCACTCGAACGTCTTCTTCGCGAACAGGTTGTACCCCGCCGTCGTGTGCTTGATTCCTTTCGGTTTCCCGGTCGATCCGCTCGTGTACAAAATGAATAGCGGGCTTTCGCTCTCCAACGGCGTCGCCGGGCAGTCCGCAGAAGACTGCTCCAAGAGCTCGTGCCACCAATAATCTCGCCCCGCGACCATTTCCACCGGCAAATCCCCCCGCCGCACTACGACGCACTTTTCCACCGTCGGCGACTTCCTTAGCGCTTCGTCGACCGTACTCTTCAATGGCAATGCCTGCCCCCGTCGCCACCCCGAGTCCGCCGTCACCACCACTTTCGCCCCGGCATCGTTGTTCCGGTCGGCGATCGCCTCGCTCGAGAATCCTCCAAAAATCACCGAATGCACCGCCCCAATCCGAGCGCACGCCAGCATCGCCGCCGCCAGCTCCGGGATCATCGGCATATAGATCGAGACCACGTCCCCCTGCTGCACTCCCAACCCCAATAGCGCGTTGGCAAACCGGCTCGTCATTTCGTGCAGTTGACGGTACGTGACCCTGCGCTCGTCCCCCGGCTCCCCCTCCCAGACGATCGCCGGCCTCTCGCCGCGCCCCGCCGCCAAATGCGCGTCCAGGCAGTTATAAGAGACGTTCGTTTTCCCCCCCACGAACCACTGGGCGAACGGCTCCTGCCAGTTCAGCACCTTCTCGAACGGCTTAAACCAGTGCAGTTCGCTCGCCAGTTTCCCCCAAAACGCTTCAATATCCTCCGCCGCCTCATTCCACAGCCGTTCGTACTCCGCCAGCGATCCAATTCGCGCCCGCTCCGCAAACGCCTTCGACGGCGCAAACGTCCGCATTTCCTGCAGTACCGTGTCGACTTGACCCCCACCATGCGTATTGGCCATAGAAAGTTTCCCGCGCCCCGCCCAACCAATAAACCGCCACAACTGCCCCGGATTCTAGGTCCGCGCAATTCCCCCTGTCAAACAACAAGACAACTTAAGGTGCCAGGAACCTTTTATTGTCCATGGTGGCATGCTGGCCGAGTTGCTCGCTCCCTGGCCGATCCGTCGGTCGGCGAACTGGGTTCAGCACGTTAACGCGGTGCAGACGGAAGCCGAGCTCGCCGCGATCCAGCGGGCGATCCTGCGCGGGCAGCCCTACGGCGACGACCGGTGGACGAAACGAATCGCCACTCGCCTGGCGCTAGAAACCACGCTCACCCCCCGCGGCCGACCGCGGAAGACGGCCGACGGAATTGGTTCCCGCCACCTTTTGCGGAGCCGATGCGAAACTTGTGGGACGGTCTACAGCCCAGGCAACTAAGCTTTGAATTCGGGTTCGCCCGGATGACGCCCCACGTTCAACGTGCGGGCGTTTTTCTCGTTGGTCGAGACGGGTTTCGCGCCCGACCCGAACGCACAGTAGACTTTACATTCAGTTCTCCAACGGAATTGCGGGGGCGGAATGCGTCGGCAAGAGTCCATTCACATTTACGAACGGCGAATCAATCGGGTGATTGATTTCGTGCGGCGACATCTGGATGAACCACTGTCGCTGGATCGGCTCGCGCGGGTGGCCCATTTCTCGCCGTTTCACTTTCATCGCCTGTTTCAGTCACTGGTCGGGGAAACGGTCCACGGCTTCGTGAAGCGGTTGAGGCTGGAGCGGGCAGTGTTTCACATGACCCATGGGCCGACGCGTTCTTTGACCCAGGTCGCGTTGGAGTGCGGGTTCACGTCGTCGTCCGATTTCTCGCGGGCATTCAAAGAAGTTTTCGGCTTCGCACCGCGACAGTTCACACGTGAGCGGTTCCGTGAACATCGCAAGAATTGTGAAGTTGATCCGGTCAATCCCGATTACCCTGTCAGCATGCCGTGGTCATACCAGACATCTCTGAATCCCGATCGCTTCCGAGCGAGGCTCATGGATATTCCGGCTCGCCGGGTCGCCCTGGTGCGGGTGATTGACAGCTACAACGCCCCGCGCCTGATCTCCGGTTTGGAACGACTGCTCGCTTGGGCTGTTCGACACGACTTGACAGGAGCCAGGTTGCTGGGGATGTCCTGTGACGATCCAGAGACGACTCCGCGAGCGAAGTGCCAGTTCGACTGGTGCCTGGAGTTGCCCACTGATTTCGGATCGGTGCGCGGCGTCGATGAAACGTTGCTCCCCGCACATCGCTACGCCGTGGTCGCTTGCCGGGGGGATCTCGCCAAGGAACAGCGGGCGTGGGACTGGTTGTTTCAATCGTGGCTACCCACGAGCGGCCACCAGCCCTCGACCGATCCCGCCATCGAATCGTATCGCAGTCGTCCCGAGGGAACTGATTGGAACCGGCTTGATTTGGACTGTTGTTTACCAGTGAAGCCGCTCGCTCGTTGAGGCGCGGCCGATTTCACCTGTCGTCGTTGAGGAGCATTCATGAACTCGAAAGTCCGTGGCGTGTTGGCGGTCATCGCCGGAATTGTCCTGGCGATGCTGATGGTCGCAGTGATCGAATCGATCGGCCACGCGGTGTACCCGCCACCCGAGAGCCTCGACTTCACCAAGCCCGATCAAGTCCGCGAGTACATCGAGAAGCTGCCGCTGGGAGCGTTCCTGTTCGTCTTGACCGGCTGGATTGGAGGAACCTTCTGTGGGGGACTGGTCGCAGCCTGGATTGGTCGCACAAAGCCGATGGTGTTCTCGATGATCGTCGGCGCCTTCGTGCTTGCGGCGACGATCGCCAACCTGACGATGATTCCTCATCCGGCCTGGATGGCCATTATAGGCATCCTTGGCATAGTGGTTGCGGCCGTCCTCGCTGGTACTCTGCTGCGGCCGAGAGCTGACGACGAATCGTTACCGTGAATGGATGACCTCATGTATTGCGAACACCTCGAAATTCACGTTCTGGTGCCACCCATTGGATATTGCGGGACGATCTACAGCCCCGGAAATTGACTTTCGACTTCGGGTTCACCCCGGACGACGCCCCACGCTTCAAACGAGCGGGGGTTTTCTTATTGGTCGGAACGAACCCACCACTGCGAGGTGTCGTGCGCAACAATGGAAGCTCAAAGCAATAAAGGTGTCAGGAACCTTATTTTTGGTCTGACACCTTTGTCTGACCTTTGTCTGACTCGATGTCCGCTTAGGTCGCTATAATTTGACTACGGCCCCACGCTCCCGCCATCCGATGGTATTCCCTGTTTTCCAACCCCCAGCCACCCTCCCCCTTTCCCACCCCGCCAAAAGCACAATCGCATGAAAGAATACA
>JALHPA010000415.1 GCA_022842745.1 Pirellulales bacterium | reverse complement strand
GGTTGCCCCCGAAGGAGAAGCTGGACGACGAGAAAGTGCTTGTATGGCCCGATCTGGTGTATACGGAACTGATCTGCATGATTGCCTTGACGGCCTTCTTGCTGTTCTGGGCGATCGCGCTCAAGGCGCCTTTGGAGGAGCCGGCCAGCAGCGTCAAGACGCCGAATCCGTCGAAGGCCCCTTGGTACTTTCTGGGGCTGCAAGAGATGCTGGTGTACTTCGATCCCTGGTACGCTGGAGTCGTGCTGCCAAGCCTGACCATTGTCGGGCTGATGGCGATTCCGTACTTGGATTTCAATAAGAAGGGGAACGGATACTACACGATCTCCGAGCGAAAGTTCAGCTATTTGATCTTCCAATTTGGGTTCTTGGAACTGTGGATCACTTTGATCATTCTGGGGACGTTCCTGCGGGGACCGAACTGGAACTTTTTCGGGCCGTTCGAGTATTGGGATCCGCACAAAGTCGAAGTGCTCAATAATGTTAACTTCTCGGACATCTTTTGGGTGCGCTGGCTGGATACCAGCCTGCCCCGCGCGCCGAGCGGTTCAGGGGCCTGGCAGGAGCTCGTTTACATTCTGTATCGCGAGTCGCCCGGGATTTTGGCGTTGGCCTTTTACTTCGTCGCTCTGCCCCCGTTGATGGCGACTACGATCTTTCGCAAGTTTTTCGTCCGCATGGGTTTTGTGCGTTACATGCTGATGGCCAACTTGTTGCTGTTCATGCTGTCGCTGCCGCTGAAAATGGTTCTGCGGTGGGTATTCAATTTGAAATACATCGTCAGTATCCCGGAATATTTCCTCAACTTTTGAGACCCAGCCCTTTCACCGAGCGTGCTGCTGCCGATCGCGGCCGAGACAACCTTCCCCAGCCCGACCTAAGCCAACCATTGCCCTCGACGGTCGAATAGACGGATTCTATGCCTGCTACCGAACAAACATGGCGTGACTTGCGCGCGTTGCACGTGGTCTTCGGCATTACGTCGATGATCATGCTGATCGCGACGGTCTGGATGCTGGCGGCCGACCATAATCGTCCCTGGAAGACGTACCAGCGGGAATTCCAGAACATTGAGGCCTGGAGCGCTCAGGCCAGGATCGACGAACAGCAGACCGACGCCTTCCGGCAAGACCTGGCGACCGCGGAAGCGGAGCTCGCCGCCGCCCGACGCACTCCGCTGGATCCCAGCTTGGTTTCGGAGTTTATTGCCGAGGCGCAAAGCGTCCGGGAAGACCAGCCGGCGGCCGCTTTGATGGAAGCTGATGTCAAAGTGCTATCCTCCGCGGAGGCGACGGACGAGGCAAAGCGTAACGCGCGGGAGAGCCTCTTGGTGCGGATGCGCGATTTGACCGGGCGGGTGAAGTTCCGCGCCGACAATTTGGCTCTGGAAACGAAGACGGTTCGCGCCGAGTTGGACAAAGCCCGCGCGGATTATGAGATTGCCGTGGGGAAGGGCCGGCCCCAAGAGGAATTGGATCGATTGCAAGCGATCTTCAACGCTGTCGAGCGGCGGTTGGAGGGTCCGAAGAGCGCCGAGGCCGCCGGTTCGGACGGGACCGCGGGAAAGGCAGCCGACTTGGGAGTCGTTGGCCGTTTGCAGCGGACCAAGCAGCATCTGGAAAAGCTGGATTCGCTGCTCAAGACGGCCACGGCTGCTGAGGACGCGGCCGCTAAGAAACTGGCGGAAAAGCGTAGCGAGTTGGAAACGCTGCATAAGGCTCTCTACGAGCGGGCGCCGAACTTTGGCAAGCGAGTGTTGTCGCTCCCGGTGCTTGACGCCTTTGGCAGCCCGCTTAAGCCAGATCAGATCTGGCTGCCGCAACTGACCCTCAACAACAACTTCAAAGATGTGGCCCGATTCGACCGCTGCACCACTTGCCACCTGGCAATGGACAAGACGCAGCCTGGTTCGGCCGTGGTTCCTGGTTATTTGCCCGAGCGGGAATGGAAGCTGGAATTGGCGACTCCCGCCAGGGACAAGGCGCAAGAACAGTTGCAGGCGGTGGCCACGGCTTTGGAGCAGGAAGACGCGAAGGTTTCCGAGTCTGGGGGGGAGAAAAAGTCCGCTTGGGACCGGACCAACGATCGTCTGCGGGCAATCTACGGTATGAGGTTGTCCGAGGAGGGATTGCTCTCGGCCGGCGACGTGACCGTGAGCGTTGTCCTGCCGCAGACGGCCGCGGCGGAGGCCGGCTTGATGTCCGGAGACGTGTTGCTGGAGGTGGGAGACTCGCGGGTAAATCGCGAGAACGTCGCCAGCGCGCTACTCGAAACACCGTCTTGGGGAAAGCCGCTGCAATTGACCATTCGTCGCGGGCTGCCGCATCCGTACAGTAGCCATCCGCGGTTGGATTTGTTCGTGGGCTCGCTTAGCCCGCACCCGATGCAGAAATTTGGTTGCACGATCTGCCATCAGGGCCAGGGGAGCTCCACGTCGTTCGAGTGGGCCTCGCACATGCCTAATAGCGTGGGCCAGGGGGAAGATTGGGCGCGGGAATACGGTTGGTTCAACAACCACCATTGGATTTTCCCGATGTACCCCGAGCGGTTCGCAGAGAGCAGTTGCTTGAAGTGCCACCACCAGGTGGTGGAACTTGACGCAAGCGAACGTTTTCCCGACCCGCCTGCGCCAAAGCTGGTCGAAGGCTATCGCTTGATCGAGTCTTACGGCTGCTACGGGTGCCACGAAATCAATGGCTACGACGGCCCGAACAAGCGGATTGGGCCGGACTTGCGCAACGAGCCTAATTTTTCGCCGGCCGCGGCCCAGCTTCTGGCCGATCCGAATTTGGGGAAAGTGAGCGGCGAGGCGACGGCGCTGGCGCGGGAGGTCGTGTCGCATCCGGACGACGATTCGGCTCGCCGCCGCCTGCTGGAACTCATCCAGACGGACCTGAAGTCGGACAGTCCGCAATTGAATGCCAATTCGCAGCGGATGGAGCCGCTGTTGCGGGATGTCGAGGCCCCGGGCAAACTTCGCCGCGCCGGCCCAAGCCTGCGATACGTGGCGCGGAAGTTGAGCTTCGAGTTCCTGTACGATTGGATTCGCGAGCCGCAGCATTTTCGGCCCACGACCAAGATGCCCCGCTTCTTTGGGCTGACCGACCATTTGGACGGCGCCGGATTAGCGGCTTCGGAGGAGTTCGAGCCGATCGAGATTCAGGGGATCGCGCAATATTTGTTGGGGGCCAGCCAGAAGTTTGACTACCTGGAACCGGCCCAGGACACCGCGTCCGCTTCGGCGGAACGAGGCAAGAAGGTGTTCCAGGTGCGCGGATGTCTGGCCTGCCACGCGCACGGCGATTTTCCCCAGGGAACTGCCGACCAGGGTCCCGATTTGTCGCGGGTGGGGGCGAAACTGCGCCTGACTGGCGAAGGGAACGGTCGGCGCTGGCTGTATAGCTGGGTTCGCGAGCCAAATCGCTATCATGCCCGGACGGTTATGCCAGACACCAAGCTCGAGCCCCAGCAGGGAGAGGATGGCAAGTGGACGGACCCGGCGCTCGATGTGGTCGAGTACCTGATGACTTCTCCGGCGAATTTTGTCGGCGAGAACCAGTTTTGGTCGCCCAAGCCGGTGGCGCCGCTCAATGTCGCCTCGCTCGATCGCCTGGTGCTATCGCACCTCAAGGACAAGTATCCGGTTGTGCGCGCGGAGCAAATCGCGCGCGAAGGGTTGCCTCCGGCTACCGGAATCAAGGGCGACGAAACGGCGCTGGTCGGCATGACGGCGGAAACCGCGGTCGCTCAGAAACTGGATTACATTGGCCGGCGGACGATCAGCAAGTATGGCTGCTTTGGCTGCCACGATATCCCGGGATTCGAGGATGCGAAGCCGATCGGCACGGGTTTGGCGGACTGGGGGCGGAAGGATCCTTCGCGATTGGCCTTTGAGAATATCGTCACCTACCTTTCTCAAGCGCACGGTCAGAATAGTCACAAGGGGAACGGGGGAGCCGGGGGCGGAAATCACTCCGGCGGCGCGGCGAGTTCCGATCACGGGCCGAATGGGGCTGCTGCGAACGGGGCTGCGTCGAATGGGGATTCGGCCGCGGCCGAGGGCGGCGAGGATCGTTCGTCTCCGTTCGCCCTGGTACGACCGGAAGCGCCCCCCACCCCGACCGAGGTTGCCAAGGACGTCGCCTTCTACCACGAGCACATCGAGAGCCACGAGCGAGAA
>JALHPA010000414.1 GCA_022842745.1 Pirellulales bacterium | reverse complement strand
GGAGGTGGGGGCGTTGGAGATGGTGGAGTTCGAGCGGGAGGGGAAGCGGCAGCGGGTGGAAGGAAAGGAGGTGGTGCGGGCCGAGGATGGGGGGGTGATGCTGCTGACGGCGGATGGCACGCTGTGGAATTTGACGCCCGAGGAGATCGTCACGTCGCGACGGGATGAACGGCCGTTTGCCCCATTGAGCGCGGCCGAGGCGGGAAAGCAGTTGCAATCGGCGCTGCCGGAGGGATTCGAGATCCACAATACGGCGCACTTTGTGATTTGCTACAACACGTCGCGGGCGTACGCCCAGTGGTGCGGGGCGCTGTACGAGCGGCTGTATTCCGGATTCACCAATTATTGGACGAAGAAGGGGGTTACGTTACGGGAACCGGAGCTACCGCTGGTGTGCATTGTGTTCGCCGACCAAGCGGCTTACGCCAAACACGTGCAGCCGGAGCTGGGAGGGACGTCGACGAACATCATTGCTTATTACAGTTTGAAAACGAACCGGGTCACAATGTATGACCTGACCGGGATCGAAGCGGTGCGGGGGGGCGGGCGGAGAGGGACATTGGCGCAGATCAACCAGATTCTGTCGCAGCCGGAGGCGGAGCGGATGGTGGCCACGGTGATTCACGAGGCGACGCACCAGATTGCGTTTAACTGCGGTTTTCACGAGCGATATGCGGACATTCCGTTGTGGGTGAGCGAAGGGGTGGCGATGTATTTCGAAGCGCCGGACTTGTCGAATTCGAAGGGGTGGCGGTCGATTGGGGAAGTGAACCGCCCGCGCTTGTTACGGTACCGGGAGTATGCCCCGGCACGGCCGAGCGAGTCGTTGCGGTCGCTGATTGTAAACGACGAGCGATTTCGCAATCCGCGGGAGTCGCTGGACGCGTATGCGGAGGCTTGGGCTTTGAACTATTTTCTGTTGCGGCAGCGGCCGAAGGAGTACGCGGCGTATGTGGAGACGCTGGGACGCAAGACGCCGTTGGTGTGGGATTCGGCGGAGGCGCGGCTGGCGGAATTTGAGAAGGCGTTTGGGGACCTGGGGAAGTTGGACGGCGAATTTCGCAAGCAGATGCAAAAGATGCGATAGGGGCGCAAGCGCAGTTGTCGGCGCTTGCGCGGCCCTGTAATCGCCTGTTGCTTAGGAAATGCTTTCTTTAGGGGTTGCCGCTGGATGCGGCGGACGACGTTTTGCCGGCCAGTTTCTTGGCCTGTTCCGCGGCGCGGCGTTTTTGATAGGTTTCTTGGCGGCGCTGCTTCTTTTCGGCTTTTTCAGCCTCGGCGCGGTCGCGGGCATCCGACAACTGCTGCATCTGGGCCATGTAGGCCTGGCGAAGTAGCTGCTGCTGGACGACGAGGGGATTGACGCTCGATCCGCCTTGTCCGGCGGGCGCCTGGCCGCCACCCCGAGCGGCGCCGAACGCCGCACTATCGGCCGAACCGCCGCCATTTATCTGGCAATTGGCGCCGCTCATGCCGCCGGCCGCACCTGTGCTCCCGCCCATCGCTTGGGCGAAGCCGCCGGCCATGCCGCCGGACATCCCTCGCCCCATGCCGCCGTTCATGCCACCAGCCATACCGCCGGACATGCCACCACCCATACGTGGACCGGGCATCGATCCGGCGTTTCCGGGTCCGCCCCTGGGGCCGCCGCCGCGGCCCATGCCTGCGCCGCCGGCGGGGCCTCCGCGTCCCCCACCCATTCCTGAGCCTCGGCCTTGTGCAGATACGGTGGTCGCGAGCAACGCGCAGACCGCAACGACCGCCACTCCCCTACGGACTTTCATACCGGCCTCCTCGAGAGATGTTCCGCGCCTTGGTGCTCGCGAAAAGAGACTGTTCCGAGTCTTGCCGAACGGCAACGAGCGATGGCGCTAAATTGATTCTGCGCCTTGGGCGGTTGGCGCGTCAATGAATAAGCGCTGCTGAACCGAAAAAAAACGGTGGTTGGGACGAGGGGGTGGGCGGAGGAAGGTTAGCGGTCGATCAATTGCTTCATTTCGCGGACGGCCGCTTGGAAGCCGACCATCAGGGCGCGGGAGACGATGCTGTGTCCGATGTTTAGCTCGCAGAGTCCCTCGATGGCGGCGACCGGCTGTACGTTGCGGTAGGTCAGGCCGTGGCCGGCGTGAAGGGTGAGGCCGGCGTGGCGGACCGCGGCGGCGGCATTGGCCAGGGTACAGAGCTGGGCGTCGCGGGGGTCGCCCGCGGGGGCGAGCGCGTATTGGCCGGTGTGGAGTTCGACGGCGTGGGCACCGAGATCGGCGGCGGCGGCGATCTGATCGAGATCGGGGTCCAGGAAGAGGCTGATTTCGATGCCGGCGGCGCGTAATCGCTGGATGGCGCGGGTGGCGACCTGTCGCTGGGCGAGGAGGTCCAAGCCTCCTTCGGTGGTGACTTCCTCGCGGCGTTCGGGGACGAGCGTTACCTGGTCGGGGAGAACCTGGCAAGCGATGTCGACGACTTCGCTTGAGCAGGAGAGTTCCAGGTTCAGTTTGACCGTGACGGTGCGTTTGAGCAGTTCCAAGTCGCGATCTTGGATGTGGCGGCGGTCTTCGCGGAGGTGGACGGTGATGGCGTCGGCCCCGCCGAGTTCGGCGAGAGCGGCGGCCCAAACGGGGTCTGGCTCGTTGGTGCGGCGGGCCTGCCGAACGGTCGCCACGTGGTCGATATTAACGCCCAGTTTGGCCATTGGAGATTATTTGGTTTTCGGGAAGCCGGAATGGTAAATAATCGAGCAGAGGATTCGCGAATTGAGATACGAGAGGATTTTTGGCGGAGTAGGAGTTTTGGCCGTGATTCATAGAGGGACTAGAGGTTCTGTGCAGCCAACCGGGTATTTCCGCTAATTCGCAAGCTAAACTTTTCGGGATACTTTCAGATTCGGCCTGGTGCGGGGAAGACAATTTCCGGGTTGGGACGGTTCGCAAACGGTTTTGCTGGGCCAGGCACGTCGTTTGCCGTAGTGCGGGCAAGGTCGTCTGATCGGGATTTGGAGGGAGGCTTTTTGTATGCAGTGCCACGATATTGCCCGCAAAATTGAACACTTGGAACCGCATGCGTTGCCGCGGGACGTAGCCCGGCTGTGCTTGCTTTTGACCAACCTGGTCGACGACATTCGAAAACTCGAAGACGACAGTTTTCTCTGCGGGGCGTGGCAGGAAATGGGGCTGCGGCTGCAGGCCGCCACGGACCAGCATGCCGCGATGACGGAGGAATTGGAAGCCCTGGCGAGGTCGGATCCGCAATCGTTCACGGCCGAGCAGGTTTGGACCTTGTTGCGGGCGATCAAGGTGCAAAGCCAGGTGTTGCAGCTTTATGTGGGCTTGCCGGCGATGGACGTGTAGGGAAAACAGCCATTACCTATCTGGCGGGAATGACTTCGCCGCGGATCAGGTCTTCGAAAGATTGGCGGGCACGAACCAGGTGGGCCTGGCCGGAGTCGATCAGGACTTCGGCGGCCAGGGGTTTGCTGTTGTAGTTGGACCCCATGACGAAGCCGTAGGCGCCGGCGACTTCGAGGACCAGGAGGTCTCCGATTTGTGCGGCAGGGAGCTTCCGGGCGCAGACGAAGCCCCCTTCTTTCTGGGTGAAGATGTCGCCCGATTCGCAGAGGGGGCCGCCGACGATGACTTCGCCTTCCAGTCGATCGTGCCCGGCGCCGAGGGCGGGGACCAACGACATGGGATGGTAGGCGCCGTAGAGAATGGGCCGGGCGAGGTTATTGAAGCCGGCGTCGATGAGGTAGAAGAGGTTGTCTCCCATTTGCTTGATGGCGCGAATTTCGGCGATTAAATAGCCGCTTTCGGCGGTGAGGAATCGGCCTGGCTCGATTTCCAGATTTATGGGGTGGCCGAAATTGTCGGCGAGGCGGAGACGGACGGCGTCCCAGAGTTGGAAGTAGGCGGCCAGGTCGATGTAGTGCTGGCCTTGCTGGTAGGGGACCGGCAATCCGCCGCCGCAACTGACGGTCGTGAGCGACCGGCCCACGTCTATCGCGGCGCGTTCCATGGCATCGCAAACCTGGCGGAGATGGGCGAGGTCGGTTCCGGAGCCGATGTGCATGTGCAGTCCGGTGACGGAGAGTCCGTAGCGATCGGCCTTTTGCAGGCACTCGGTCAATTGCGAATGCCAGATGCCGTGTTTGGATTGCTGCCCGCCCGTGTTGGTCTTTTGGCTGTGGC